>NZ_JAQVEJ010000047.1 GCF_028698005.1 Hydrogenophaga sp. | reverse complement strand
ACCAAACGTCAGCGGCCGAAAAACTACTCCACCGTCACGCTCTTGGCCAGGTTGCGTGGCTTGTCCACGTCGGTGCCCTTGGCCAGGGCCGTGTGGTAGGCCAGCAGTTGCAGCGGCACCACGTGCAGGATGGGTGACAGGGCACCGTAGTGCTCGGGCATGCGGATCACGTTGACGCCGTCGTCGCGGCCGATGCGGGTGTCGGCGTCGGCCAGCACATAGAGCACGCCGCCGCGCGCGCGCACTTCCTGCATGTTGCTCTTGAGCTTTTCCAGCAGCGCGTCGTTGGGCGCCACGGTCACCACCGGCATGGCGCTGGTCACCAGGGCCAGCGGGCCGTGCTTGAGTTCGCCGGCCGGGTAGGCCTCGGCGTGGATGTAGCTGATTTCCTTGAGCTTGAGCGCGCCTTCCAGAGCGATCGGGTAGTGCAGGCCACGGCCCAGGAACAGCGCGTTGTCCATGCGCGCAAAGTCTTCGGCCCAACTGATGACCTGCGGCTCCAGCGCCAGCACGGCCTGCAAGGCCACCGGCAGATGGCGCATGGCCTTGAGGTGTTCGGCCTCCTGTTCCTCGCTCAGCTTGCCCCGCACCTGGGCCAGGGCCAGCGTGAGCAGGAACAGGCCCGCCAGTTGCGTGGTGAAGGCCTTGGTCGAAGCCACGCCGATTTCCACACCGGCACGGGTGATGTAGGCCAGCTCGCATTCGCGCACCATGGCGCTGGTGGCCACGTTGCAGATGGTCAGCGTGCGGTGCATGCCCAGGCCCTGGGCGTGGCGCAGGGCAGCCAGGGTGTCGGCGGTCTCGCCGCTCTGGCTGATGGTGACCACCAGCGTGCGCGGGTTGGGCACGCTGGTGCGGTAGCGGTATTCGCTGGCCACCTCCACGTTGCAGGGAATGCCGGCAATGTCTTCCAGCCAGTACTTGGCCGCGCAACCGCTGTAGTAGCTGGTGCCGCAGGCCAGGATCAGCACCTGGTCAACCTCCTTGAACACGCGGTACGCGCCGTCGCCGAACAGCTCGGGCGTGATGCCCTCGACCCCCTCGAGCGTGTCGCCGATGGCGCGCGGCTGCTCGAAGATCTCCTTTTGCATGTAGTGGCGGTAGGGCCCGAGTTCGGCCGCGCCGCTGTGCGCGTGCACGGTGCGCACCGGGCGCTGCTCCGGGGCCAGCGTCCGGCCGCTGCGGTCGGCCACCCAGTAGCGGCCCAGTTGCAGGTCCACCAGGTCGCCCTCTTCCAGGTACACGATCTGGTCGGTCACGCCGGCCAGGGCCATGGCGTCGCTGGCCAGGAAGTGCTCTCTCGCCCCCTCGCCCTCGCCCACCCCGAGCACCAACGGCGAGCCGGCGCGCGCGCCGACCACGCGGTGCGGCTCGTCGCGGTGGAACACGGCCAGCGCGTAGGCGCCGTGCAGGCGCGACACCGCCGCCTGCAGGGCGGCAAAGATGTCGCCCTCGTAAAGCGCATCCACCAGGTGCGCAATCACCTCGGTGTCGGTCTGGCTGGCAAAGACGTAGCCCTTGGCCTGCAGTTCGGCACGCAACTCGTCGTGGTTCTCGATGATGCCGTTGTGCACCAGCGCCACGCGCCCGGGGGCCTCGGCGGCCGCCGCGGGGCCGTGGCTGAAATGCGGGTGCGCGTTGTGCACCGCCGGCGCGCCGTGGGTGGCCCAGCGCGTGTGCGCGATGCCGGTGCCGCTGGCCACGTGCTCGGCCTGCACCTGCTGGGCCAGCTCGACCACGCGCGAGGTGCTGCGCGCCCGCCGCAGGCCATCGGGCCCGGCGTGCACCGCCACCCCGCACGAGTCATACCCGCGGTATTCGAGCCGCTGCAAGCCCTGCACCAGCACGGGAACGATGTCGCGCCCGGACACACCGGCAACGATGCCACACATGGAAACCTCCTGGATGAACCGCAATGAATGGCGGTGATGATAGGCAGCGCGCTGTGGAATGAATGATCATTTTTTTCGTGATTATGAAATAATCATACGAACATACGATCATGTGGAATTTCAATTAAATAAAACAATATTAAATGAACGAAGATTTCATAGACGAAATCGATCTGAAGCTGCTGGCCCAGTTGCAGAACGATGCGCGGCGCAGCAACCTGGCGCTGGCCGAGGCGGTGCATGTGTCGCCACCGACCAGCCTGCGGCGCGTCAAGCGCCTGCGCGAGCTGGGTCTGATCGAGCGCGAGGTGGCCGTCCTCAGCCACGACCGCCTGGCACCCCTGATCGGCCACGGGCTCACCGCCCTGGTCGAGGTCACGCTGGAGCGGCAGGACACCGGGCACATGGAGGCCTTCGAGGCGCGCGCGGTCGCCGAGGCCGAGGTGCAGCAGTGCTACCGCGTCAGCCCCGGCCCCGATTTCATGCTCGTGATCCACACGACCGACATGCCCGGTTACCTGGCCCTGGCCCAGCGGCTGTTCACGGCGGATGCCAATGTGCGCAACGTCAAGGCCTTCTTCAGCATCAAGCGCGCGAAGTTCGACCCGCGTCTGCCCCTGCCGGCCCGGATCGCGCCGGGACCCGGGTCCACCCCCGACGCCTGACGCCACCACTGGCCGTCGCATCGCGACGCGATTGGCGCTCCGACGCCCACCCGCCGGTGGCCGCCGGGTCCGGCATCACTTCTTCTTGGCGGGGCGGCTCCAGCCCGGGATCGACACCTGCTTGCCACGCGCCACGCTCAGCGCACCCGGCGGCGTGTCCTTGGTGATGGTCGAGCCGCCGCCGATGGTGCCGCCGGCGCCCAGCGTCACGGGCGCCACCAGCACGCAGTTGCTGCCCACGTGCACGTCGGCCTCGATCACGGTCCGGTGCTTGTTGGCCCCGTCGTAGTTGGCGGTGATGCTGCCGGCGCCGTAGTTGACGCGCTCGCCCACGGTGGCGTCGCCCAGGTAGGCCAGGTGGTTGGCCTTGGCACCATCGGCCAGGGTGCTGTTCTTGACCTCGACAAAGTTGCCGATGTGCACCTCGGCCCCGAGCACGGCGCCCGGGCGCAGGCGGGCAAACGGCCCGATCAGGGCGCCCTGGCCCACGCGCACACCGGGTTTCTCGCCATCGATGTGCGTGAAGGGATGGATGACCGCCCCCGCGCCGATCACGACGTTGGCCAGCACGCAGTGGGCCCCGACACGCACCCCCTCGCCCAGCTCGACGCGGCCCTCGAACACGCAACCCACATCGATCTCGACGTCCTGCCCGCAGTGGAGCGAACCCCGCACGTCCAGGCGCGCCGGATCGGCCAGGCGCACACCCTGGTCCATCAGCTCGTCGGCCAGGCGCCGCTGGTAGGCGCGCTCCAGTTCGGCCAACTGGCGCGGACTGTTGACGCCGGCCACCTGCACCGCATCGTCGATCCGGTGGGCCTGCACGCGCAGGCCATCCGCGACGGCAAAGCGCACCACGTCGGTCAGGTAGTACTCGCCCTGGGCGTTGCGGTTGTCCAGCCGGGCCAGCCAGCCGCGCAGCAGGCGCGTGGGCACGGCCATGATGCCGCTGTAGATCTCGCGGATCGCGCGCTGCGCGTCGCTGGCGTCCTTGTGTTCGACGATGGCGCTCACCGCGCCATCCGGGGCGCGGACGATGCGGCCGTAACCGGTCGGGTCGGGCATGTCCAGGGTCAGCAGGGCCAGGTGCTCGCCGCCGCAGGTGTCGATCAGCGCCTGCAGGGTGTCGGCCCGGGTCAGGGGCACGTCGCCCGAGAGGACCAGTGTCACGCCATCGTCGGGCAGCACGGGGGCGGCCTGCTGCACGGCATGGCCGGTGCCCAGTTGGGGTTCCTGGCGCATGAAGCGCAGGTCCACCGCCTGGCCATCGGCCCCCACGGGCGCCTGCAGGCCGGCCTCGACCTGGTCGGCCCCATGGCCGGTGATCACCACCACCGAGCGCGCCGATACCCCGGCGGCGGTGTCGAGCACATGCTGCGCCAGTGCACGGCCGCCCAGACGGTGCAACACTTTGGGCTTGCGGCTTTTCATCCGCGTGCCCTTGCCTGCCGCCATCACCACCACATCCACCGGGAACGTCATGAACCTCACTCCTGTGGGCGCTGCCGGCCCCTTGTTGACATGGCTGAGGATTATCGCCGCCAGCCTGGTGCTGCTGGCGCTGGGCGCCTGCAGCACCGTGCGCATCGGCTACGGTCAGGCGCACAACCTGCTCTACTGGTGGATCGACAGCTACGCCGACCTCCATGACGGCCAGTCGTCGCAGGTGCGGCAGGACATCGACCGCTTCATGGCCTGGCACCGGGCCCGGGAGCTGCCGCGCTACGCCGCCCTGCTGCGGCGCTGGCAGGACATGGCCCGGGACGACGTCACCGCCGAGGCGGTGTGCCGCCAGTACGACGAGCTGCGCGACGCGTGGCTGCGCATGGCGGGGCAGGCGGGCCCGCCCCTGGCCCGGCTGGCGCTGCAGCTCGACGCCGCCCAGATGGCCCACTTTGAGCGCCACCAGCACAAGCGCCTGGAAGGTTTCGAGAAGGACTTCCTGCGCGGCACACCCGGGCAGCGTCTGGACCGGCGCGCCAACCGCCTGCGCAGCCGCTACGAGACCCTGTACGGCCCCCTGACCCGTGCGCAGGAGGACCTGCTGCGCCAGTGGCTGGCGCGGTCGCCGTTCGACCCGCAGCAGACCCTGCAAACGAACCAGCGCGAGGCCGGCGAGCTGCGCGAGATGGTCCGCCAGTGGCAGGCACTGCCGCCCGGGCCGGCACGCCAGGCCAGCACGGCGCGCGCCGCGGGCGACTGGCTGGCCAGCCGCCTGCCTCCCAGCCAGGCGGCCGACCACCCCACCGCGGCGGTGGTGCGCCATGGCTGCGAGCTGTTCGCCGCGTTGCACAACCACACATCGCCCGAGCAACGGGCGCATGCCGAGCGCGTGCTCAAGGACTACGAGAGCGACTTGCGCTCGCTGGGCGGCCAGGACTGAGCAAGCCCGCGCCGGTTCAGCCGCGCCAGCCCAGCCAGGCCCACACCACCAGCACCGATGCCAGGGTGACCGGCAGACCGGTGGCGGCGTGCCGCTTCCAGTCCAGCGCAACACCCTCCTTGGCGGCCAGGTCGGCCACGATCAGGTTGGCAATCGAGCCCACCAGCAGCAGATTGCCGGCAAAGGTGCTGACCAGGGCCAGCAGCACACCGGACGACGCCGGATCGGCCCCCAGATGCGGCAGCAGCAACATGACGGCCGGCACGTTGGACACCAGGTTGGACAGCGCCACACCCACCACCAGCAAGGGGCCGGGTTGGTCCAGGTGCACCCCCTGGCCGCGGAGCCAGGCCACGGCCTCGGCCGACAGCCCGGTGCGCTCGAAGGCGTGGTTGACGACGAACAGGCCGATGAACAGCAGGATCAGCGGCCAGTCCACAAAACCCATGACATGCGACGAATGCAGCCGCCGGCTCAGGAGCAGCACGCCGGCGCCGACCAGCGCGGCCACCTCGCGCGGCCAGCCGGTGAACAGGAACACGACCATCAGCACGCCCGCCACCGTCAGCCCCTTGACGGTCTGCCAGCGGTCAAACGGGGGCGCGCCGGTGCCGTCCAGCCGGATGCCGGTGGGGCGACGGATCTCGGTGGCCCCGCGCCTGGCGCCCGGGCCGAAGGCCAGCCAGAGCCAGAGCAGGACCAGGCTGACCGCCACCGGCACGGCCGCCTCGCGCAGGTAGGCGCCGAAATCGAGCTGCAGCACCGAGCCGATCAGCATGTTCTGGGGGTTGCCGATCAGCGTGGCCGCCGAGCCGATGTTGGCGGCACAGGCCAGGCCGATCAGGAAGGGCACCGGGTCCAGGCCGCGCTGCAGGCACAGGCGCGCCACCACGGGCGTCATGGCCAGGCAGATGATGTCGTTGGAAAACACCGCCGACATGGCACCCGAGGCGGCGATCAGGGCGGCCAGCAGACCGGCACGCGACAGGGGCATGGCGCCCACACGGCGCGTGACCTCGGTGTAGAAACCGCCCAAGCGCATCTGGGCGGCCACCACCATGAAGGCAAACAGCAGCACGATGGTCGGCAGGTCCACCGACCGCGCCGCCTCGTCCAGCGGCATGCCGGTCAGGGCCAGCACGGCGATGGCGCCCAGCAACGCCACCCCCGAGCGGTCGAGCTTCAGGCGCGGCAGGCCGCCCAGGAACATGCCCAGATAGACGATGCCGAACACGGCGACGACGCCCCAGTCGCGTCCGTCATGCATCGGGGGCGGCCTCCCACCGCACCGCGCCCGGGGCGCAGTTCAAACAGAACACACGGCGCCGAGGCGCGGAAACGTCGTTAGGCAAGCGTGATGAGAGGAAAGGACGGTGCGGACTCAGCCCTGCAGCGCCGCCCACATCTCCTTGTCGCGCTCGGCGGTCCAGATGCGGGGGTGTTTGATGCCGCTGGCCTCATCATACGCGCGGCTGACATCGAACGGCAGGCAGTGCTCGTAGATGAACACATGGCCGAACACCGGGTCCATGCGCTGACGTGTATGGGCCATGGCGGCCTTGAGGTCCATCTTCGCGGCCGCGGCCTCCTTGCCGGCCTCGTACAGCATGGTGACCCAGCGCTGGGTGTAGTCCAGCGCCTTGTTGACGTTGGCGTTGCCCTTCATCGCCTCGCCACGGCCCGGCACGAGGGCCTCGGCCTCCAGGGCGCGCAGGGCTTCCAGCGTGGCGGGCCACTCTTGCAGCTGGGCGTCACCGGTGTAAACGCCGGCCTCGTACTCGACAAGGTCGCCGCTGAACAGCACCTTCTCTTGCTCCACCCAGGCGATGGTGTCGCCCCGGGTGTGGCCCATGCCGGGGTGCCAGATCTGCACCTTCACGCCGCCCAGGTCGAGCTCGATCGAGCCCTGGCGGCCCGGTGTGCCGTCGCCCACCACGATGGTCGGCCAGGTCAGGCCCGGCACGCTGTCGGCACCCCGGAACAGGCGCGGGAAGCGCTCCATCTCGCTTTGCATGTCCTGCGCGCCGCGCTCGACGATCAGCTCGTAGGTGCCGCGACTGGCGATGACCTCGGTCGCGCCCTCGGCCTGGTAGGCGCTGGCACCGAGCACGCGCACCGCGTGGTAATGTGTCAGCAGCACGTATTTGATGGGCTTGTCGGAAACGGTGCGGATCTTGGCAATCAGGTCCTTGGCCATTGCCGGGGTGGCCGTGGTGTCGCTGACCATGATGTACTTGTCGCCGATGATCACGCCGGAATTCGGGTCGCCCTCGGCGGTGTAGGCCCAGCAGTGCGGGCTCAGTTGCTCGAAGGTGATCTTCTTGTCCTCCAGGTCGGCCTGGGAAGCGAAAGCTTTGCTCATGGTGGTCTCCGTGGGGTGGATCTGCTGCAGGACGTCGATTTTATCTAATCGAAATTAATTTCGCATTCGTAAATTCCATTGCCCATGCCGCGACCGGTGACCGACCCCTTCGTCCTGCATGCCTGCGAACTGCTGTCCGTGCTCGGCGAGTGCCGGGCCCAACGCCTGTTCGGTGGCTGGGGGCTGTCGGTGGACGGCATGACGGTGGGCATCATCGCCTGGGACACCCTGTTCCTCAAGACCCACGCCGCCACGGAGCCGATGTTCGTGCAGGCCGGAGGCCGGCCTTTCGAGTACACCGCCCAGGGGCGCACGACGCGCCTGCGCTACCACACGCCACCGGCCGAGGCGCTGGAATCGCCAGCGCTCATGGCGCCCTGGGCCCGCCTGGCCCTGGAGGCCGCGCTGGCGGCCCGGCAGCGGCCCGCCCACCGGCGCCGCCGGGCGGACCGCGCCGGCCGCTAGCCGCGGCAGCCGGACACGGTATCGAGCTGGCGCCGCCCCGCGAGGCTGCCGGCGGCATAGCCCAGCACGCCACGCAGCAGGAAACCGGCGGCCAACGCCGCCTGCACCAGGCCGCGGCCCAGCGCGCGCCAGTGGACCAGCACCTCGCGCTCGAAACGGGCCTGCGGCACCCCGGCCGTCGGCGCGTCCTGCCAGTCGAAGCAGGCTTCCTGCGCCGCTTCACCCTGGCGCGCCACCACCTCCATCACCAGCCGCGCCCCCGCGGGCACGCGCAACCGCTCGCCGACGCCGAGGAAGTGGTCGCCCATCTCACCCGGCACGCGCAGCCCGTCGATGCCCAGCGTGGCCCAGACCCGGCCCTGCCGCACCAACAGCAGCGCCGGCGACAGCGGGCGCAGGCCCAGGGCCTGCCCCGGGCGCAGACGCCATGCGCCGGTCACCGGCTTGCCAATCGGCGCATTGATGCCCTCAAGACATGAGCGGTTGACGTTTTCTGCAACAATGACGGCGGTCATGACGATCTCCTTGGACACCCGGATGGGGCTTCTGTCATGGCGATGATCCGCGAAGCCCATGGCTGCGTCCAATGAAATGCGATGCGCCGTTTGATTCGGACTTCGCATCAATGCGGAACCACCGGAGACCCGCCCATGAGCCTGCCCGCCAGCCACCCCCGCACGCGCCCGATCTCGGTCGGCTACCTGCGCGCCTTCGACGCGGTGGCCCGCCACCTGAACTTCCGCGCCGCCGCCGAGGAGCTGTCGCTCACGCAAAGCGCCGTCAGCCGCCAGATCCAGTCGCTGGAGGACGAGGTAGGCATGCCCCTGTTCCTGCGCCACACGCGCGCGGTCGAGCTGACCAGCGCCGGCACGCTGCTGCTGCGCGCCACCGGCGCGGCGCTGGAGCGCCTGGACGCGGCCGTGCGGCAGATCCGCCAGAGTGCGGGGCGCCGCAGCGTGGCCATCACCACCTGGGCCTCGTTCGCGTCGATGTGGCTGATTCCGCGGCTGGAAGCCTTCCAGCGCGAATACCCCGACATCGACATCCGCATCGACGCCACCGATGCGGCGGTGGACCTGGCCACCGCCGATGTGGACCTGGCCCTGCGCTACGCCGCCCCCTCGGCCATGGGCTCTGGCGCGGTGCGGCTGTTCGGCGAGCAGCTCACCCCTGTGGCCAGCCCGTGGCTGCTGCGCGAGACGCCGCTGAACCGGGTGGAGGATCTGGCCCGGCACGCGCTGATCGAGGCCGGCGACGCCCACCGCACGCGCCACCTCGAATGGCTGACCTGGCAGCGCTGGCTGGACCTGCACGCCCCGGCGACCGGCGCAAAAGACACGCGCGGCCGGCCCGGCTTGCGCCTGTCACCCAAGCGCTGGCTGTATTCCAACTACGCCAACCAGATCGTGCAGGCCGCCCTCACGGGGCAGGGCGTGGCCCTGGCACGCCTGCCGCTGGTGGCCGAAAGCCTGGCCAACGGCGACCTGATCGAGCCCCTGCCCCGGCTGCGGCTCGACTCGCCGCTGGCCTACTGGCTGCTGGTGGCGCCGCGCAGCGTGCAGCGCCCCGAGGTCAAGGCCTTTTGCGACTGGCTGCTGCGCGAGGCCGAGCGCACGCGCCAGGCCATCGGCGACGTGCCCGACCCCGACACGGTCGATCACATCGACTGAGGCCGGCGCCCCGCCGCGCGGTCATGGCCGGCGGGTGCTTGCCAAGGCCCCGGCCGGGCTATAGTTGACGTTCACGTCAATTCCAACCGCCCACCCTTGCAAGGACATCCCATGAGCGAGACAGCCACCTCCCCCGAACTCATCACCGTGCGCACCGAAGGCCGCGTCGGCATCGTGACGCTGAACCGCCCCAAACAGCTCAATGCCCTGAACGACCAGCTCATGGACGAACTGGGTGCCGCGCTCAAGGCCTTCGATGCCGACGAGGCCATCGGCTGCATGATCGTCACCGGCAGCGAAAAAGCCTTCGCGGCCGGCGCCGACATCGGCGCCATGGCCAGGTACACCTTCGCCGACGCCTACCGGGGTGACTTCATCACCCGCAACTGGGAAACCATCCGCAGCATCCGCAAACCCGTGATCGCGGCCGTCAGCGGCTTCGCCCTGGGCGGCGGCTGCGAGCTGGCGATGATGTGCGATTTCATCATCGCCGCCGACAACGCCAAGTTCGGCCAGCCCGAGATCAAGCTCGGCATCATCCCCGGCGCCGGCGGCACGCAGCGCCTGCCGCGCGCAGTCGGCAAGTCCAAGGCCATGGACCTGGCCCTGACCGGCCGGATGATGGACGCCACCGAGGCCGAACGCTCGGGCCTGGTCAGCCGGGTCGTGCCGCTGGACAAGCTGATGGACGAGGCACTGGGCGCCGCGCTGCAGATCTGCGCGTTCTCGCAACTGGCGGTGATGGCCGCCAAGGAATCGGTCAACCGTGCCTTCGAGGGCAACCTCTCCGACGGCCTGATGTTCGAGCGCCGCATGTTCCACGCCCTGTTCTCCACCGAGGACCAGAAGGAAGGCATGGACGCCTTCCTCAACAAGCGCGAAGCAAAATTCAGGAACGCTTGAGCGGCGGGCATTTTTTAGGCTACAATGCGCGTCTTCGGCGATATAGCTCAGTTGGTTAGAGCGCAGCATTCATAATGCTGATGTCGGTGGTTCAAGTCCACCTATCGCCACCAGACCTGAAAAGCGGACCCGGCGACGGTGTCCGCTTTTTCTTTTGCCCGCTCGCTGACTGCCTTCGCCATGGCCCTCAAGTCCACCATCTTCAAGGCGAACGTCGCCATCGCCGACATCGACCACGGCTACTACGCCGACCACGCGCTGACCCTGGCCCGCCACCCGAGCGAGACCGACGAGCGCATGATGGTGCGCCTGGCGGCGCTGGCGCTGCAGGCCCATGAACTCAACGACACCTGCGGTGGCGACGGCACCCTGGCCTTCGGTGCCGGCCTGTCCGACCCGGACGACCCGGACGCCTCCCTGACCGACTTCACCGGCCGCAAGCGCCTGTGGATCGAGGTGGGCCAACCCGAGGACAAGCCACTGGCCAAGGCCTGCAGCCAGGCCGATGCGGTGATCGTGTACCCCTTCGGGCCGGCGGCCGAGGTCTGGTGGAAGGGCATCGCGCCCAAACTGGCCCGGCTCGAGCGCCTGCAGGTGTGGCGCCTGCCGGCCGGGCAGGCCCAGGCGCTGACACAACTGGCCGAACGCAGCATGCCACTGCAGGCCCTGATCCAGGACGGCACCCTGACCCTGTCCAGCCCCCAAGGCAGCGTGCTGCTGGAGCCCGTGCGCTGGAAGTGATGGCTGGCGTCCCCGGCGCCGTGAGACAATCCCGGGCTGTTCCCCCAGCCTCTGGATCTACACCATGAACCGCTGCGACATCCGCTCCCCGGCGCGCGCCTGGCGCCCACCCGCCGCCCTGGCCGCTGCCGCCCTCGCACTGGCCACGGCCGGCCAGGTGCTGGCCCAGACCACCCTCCGCCATTTCCCGGACAAGGCCATCCGCGCCACCATGGTGGTCAAGGCACCGCCCGAGATCACCATGGACGGCACGCCCATGCGCCTGTCGCCGGGCGCCCGCATCCGCGGCACCACCAACACACTGGTGCTGTCCGGCACCCTGGTCGGCCAGCCCCTGACCGTGAACTACCTGTCCGACCCGCACGGCCAGGTGCACGAGGTCTGGCTCCTCACCGAAGCCGAGGCCGCCGAGAAGCGCGCCCGCCTGGGCAGCCAGCACAACGACTCCACGCTCGGCGACAGCCCCCGCTGAGCCTTCACGCGCACCATCGCGCATCCGTTTTCATTCGCCGCGGCGGCCGTGCGCCCCCGCGCCCAGGAGCCATGCCATGACCACCACCACGACCCCCACGAAGAAGGTCTACATCAAGACCTTCGGCTGCCAGATGAACGAGTACGACTCGGACAAGATGGCCGACGTGCTCGGCGCCGCCGAAGGCTTCGAGAAAACCCAGGACCCGGAACAGGCCGACCTGATCCTGTTCAACACCTGCTCGGTGCGCGAAAAGGCGCAGGAGAAGGTGTTCTCCGACCTCGGCCGCGTCAAGCACCTGAAGCAAAAGGGCGTGCTGATCGGCGTCGGCGGCTGCGTGGCCAGCCAGGAAGGTGCCGAGATCATCCGGCGCGCGCCCTTCGTGGACGTGGTGTTCGGCCCGCAGACCCTGCACCGCCTGCCCGAGATGCTCAAGGCGCGCGACCGGCTGCAGCAGCCCCAGGTCGACATCAGCTTCCCGGAGATCGAGAAGTTCGACCACCTGCCGCCCGCCCGTGTCGAGGGTGCCTCGGCCTTCGTGTCCATCATGGAAGGCTGCTCCAAGTACTGCAGCTACTGCGTCGTGCCCTACACGCGCGGCGAGGAAGTGAGCCGCCCGTTCGAGGACGTGCTGGTGGAAATCGCCGGTCTGGCCGACCAGGGCGTCAAGGAAGTGACGCTGCTGGGCCAGAACGTCAATGCCTACCGCGGCGTCATGGGCGACACGGCCGAGATCGCCGACTTCGCGCTGCTGCTCGAGTACGTGGCCGAGATCCCGGGCATCGAGCGCATCCGCTACACCACCAGCCATCCGAACGAGTTCACGCCGCGCCTGATCGAGGCCTATGCCAAGGTGCCGCAACTGGTCAGCCACCTGCATCTGCCGGTGCAGCACGGCAGCGACCGCATCCTCATGGCGATGAAGCGTGGCTACACGGCCATGGAATACAAGAGCACGATCCGCAAGCTGCGCGCGATCCGCCCCGACATCTCCATGAGCAGCGACTTCATCGTCGGCTTCCCGGGCGAGACCGAGGAAGACTTCGAGAAGATGATGAAGCTCATCACCGACGTCGGCTTCGACAGCAGCTTCTCCTTCATCTTCAGCCCGCGGCCGGGCACGCCGGCAGCCAACCTGCCGGACGACACGCCGCACGAGGTCAAGCTGCGCCGGCTGCAGCACCTGCAGGCCACCATCGAGGAGAACGTGCGCCGCATCAGCGCCAGCCGCGAGGGTACCGTGCAGCGCATCCTGGTCGAGGGCCCCTCGCGCAAGAACCCGGCCGAGCTCATGGGCCGTACCGAGTGCAACCGCATCGTCAACTTTGACGGTGGCCCGAACGCGGCGCGCCTGGTCGGCCAGATGATCGACGTGCGCATCACGCAGGCGCTGCCGCACTCGCTGCGCGGCGAGGTTCTGGTCCGCGAAACCGCCTGACCGGCCGTGCGGCCGCTGCGCTTTTCGTTTCCGCAGTTGCTGCTGGTGGCCTTCCTGGTCATCGGCGCGCTGCTGGGTGCCACGGCGCTGCGCAGCCTGTTCCTGCTCGAGTCGCTGATGTCGCTCAGCCGGGCCAGCACGGAACAGGCGATCGAGCTGAGCACCGCCGCCCAGTCGCTGAGCGAGCGCAGCCAGGCCATGGAACGCGCCGCACGACAGGCCCTGATCCTGGGCGACCGCCAGTTGCGTCAGGTGTTCCTGCAGGGCGCCGAACAGTCGCACGAGATCCTGCGCCGCCTGCGCGACAACGACCTGCCCCCCGAGACGGTCGGCCTCTGGCAGAAGCAGCTCGAGCTCATCGAACATCTGCTCGACGGCCCGATCGAGACGGCGCTGGACCGAGAGCGCGAGGTGGCGCAGGAGTTCCGCGAGCTCGACCGGCTCAACGCCCTGGTCGCGCAGCAGGTGCAGACCGTGATCGGTCACCGCAACAAAGCCCTGCAGGCGCGCTTCGAGCGCAACCGCCAGCAACTGGCCATGCTGGTGCTGAGTTCCATCGTGCTGGCGGCGGCCATGGCCATCGGCTTCGGCATCTGGCTCACACGCCCGCTCAAACGCCTGGAGCGCGCCATCGTCGGCCTGGGCGAAAACCGCCTGCAGGAACCGATCGACATCCCCGGGCCACCCGACATCCGCAGCGTGGGCCAGCAGCTCGAATGGCTGCGCCTGCGCCTGACCGAACTGGACGCCGACAAGGCACGCTTCCTGCGCCACATCTCGCACGAGCTCAAGACCCCGCTGGCCTCCATGCACGAGGGCGTGGCGGTGCTCGGCGACGGCGTGGCCGGACCGCTGAGCGAGAGCCAGGCCGAGGTCGTGACCATCCTGCGCCACAACACGCAGCAGTTGCAGCAGCAGATCGAGGCGCTGCTGCGCTTCAATGCCGCGGCCTTCGAGGCCCGGCAGCTCAACCGCCAGCCCACCCCCCTGCTGGCGCTGGTGCAGTCGCAGGTGGACGAGCAGCGCCTGCGCTGGCAGGCGCGCCAGCTCAAGGTCAGCGTGCAGGGCACCGACATAACGCTGCCCCTGGACGCGGCGAAGATCGCTTCGGCGCTGGGCAACCTGCTGTCCAACGCCATCCGCTTCTCGCCCATCGGAGGCCGCATCGGGATCGAACTGACACGGCAGCCGGGCATCGCGCAGCTGGACATCACCGACGAAGGCCCTGGCGTGGCCGGAGAAGATGCCGCCCGGGTGTTCGAGCCGTTCTTCCGTGGTGCACGCCAGCCGGAAGACGCCGCCAAGGGCACCGGCATCGGCCTGTCCATCGTGCAAGAATACATCCATGCCCACGGAGGGCGCATTGCCCTGCTGCCCTCGCCACGAGGCGCCCATTTCCGGATCGAACTTCCCCATGCCGATTGAACCCAGTGGCCGACAGGCCACGACGCTGCCATGGACCAGCCGCCGACCGGCCATGACCGCGGCCCTGGTCTCGCTGGTCTTGCTGGCGGCCTGTCAGGCCACGCCGGTTCGCGTCGACGACACCGCCAGCGCACCCGCCGTGCCCGCCGAAGTCACCACGCCGGCGCCGGCCACCGCCGACACCCCGACGTCGCCGCCACCACCGTCGGCCACGGACGGCACCTCCGCCGTGCCATCGCCACCCACCGGGGCAGTGGCGCCGTCCCCTGGCCTGCCGGGCTGGCCACTGGCCTACGCCGAGCGGCTGCGGCAGATGCCGCCGGCCCAGGTCATTGCCGAGATCGCCGACCTGGGCGAACCGGGCAGCAGTGCCCGGTTGCAGATGCAACTGGCCCTGGCCCTCATGCATGCGCCCCCGCCCCAGGACACCGTGCGTACCCTGGGCCTGCTGCAGCGGGTGATCAGCCACCCCGGCGATGAGGCGGTGGCGCTCAAGCCCCTGGCACGCCTGCTCGCCACGCGCCTGGCCACGCAGCGCAAGCTGGAAGAGAGCAACGAGCGCCTCAACCTGCAATGGCGCGACGCGCAGCGCCGCATCGAGTTGCTCAACGACCAGCTCGACGCCATGCGCGCGATCGAGCGCAGCCTCTCGCCCCGCCCGGCGGCCACACCCTCACGCTGAGCCTTGCCCATGCCATCGCGCACCCCACCCACCACCGGCCATGATGCCGGACAGCCCAGGCTGCTGGTCGTCGATGACGACCCGGACATGCTGCGTCTGCTCTCGATGCGGCTGGGAGCGGCCGGCTACCGGGTCACCGCCGTCGCCTCGGCCGAGGCCGCACTGAGCCACCTGGACATCGAACGCCCGCAGGTCGTCCTCTCCGACGTGCGCCTGCCCGGCAAGGACGGTCTGTCCCTGTTCGACGAGATCCGGCGCCGCCACCCCTCGCTGCCGGTCATCCTGCTGACCGCGCACGGCACCATTCCCGATGCCGTGGAGGCCACCTCGCGCGGCGTGTTCTCGTACCTGACCAAACCCTACGACGCGCGCGAACTGCTGGACAAGATCGCCCAGGCCGTGGCGCTGCACCCGGCAGCGCCCGCGCCGCGCAGCGCCGACGATGCCTGGCGCGCCGAGATCATCAGCCGCTCCAGCCGCATGGCCGACCTGCTGGCCGAGGCGCGCCTGATCGCGCAGGGCGACGCCAGCGTGCTGCTGCGCGGCGACAGCGGCACGGGCAAGGAGGTGCTGGCCCGCGCCATCCACAAGGCCAGCCGCCGCGCCAAAAAGCCGTTCGTGGCCGTCAACTGCGGCGCCATCCCGGAGGCGCTGCTCGAATCGGAACTGTTCGGCCACGTCAAGGGCGCGTTCACCGACGCCCACGCCAACCACAAGGGGCTGTTCCAGGCCGCCGACGGCGGCACGCTGCTGCTCGACGAAATCGGCGACATGCCGCCGGCACTGCAGGTCAAACTGCTGCGCGTGCTGCAGGAGCGCGCCGTGCGCCCGCTCGGATCGAGCCAGTCGGTGCCGGTGGACGTGCGCATCATCTCGGCCACACACCGCGACCTCGAAACGGCCATGGCCGAGGGCCAGTTCCGCGAGGACCTGTACTACCGCCTGAACGTCGTCACGCTGACCCTGCCCACGCTGGCCGAGCGGCGCGAGGACATCCCGCTGCTGGCCCATCACTTCCTGATGCAGCTCGCACCCAAGTACAACAAGCGGGTGTCGGGCTTCGCCCCCGAGGCCATCAAGGCACTGACCATGGCCTCGTGGCCCGGCAACGTGCGCCAGCTCTACAACGTGGTCGAGCAGGTCTGTGCGCTGTCCACCACGGCGCTGGTGTCGCTGGCGCTGGTGCAGCGCGCCCTGCGCACGCCGTCGGTGAGCGTGCTCAGCCTGGCCGAGGCGCGCCAGCGCTTCGAGCGCGAGTACCTCGTGGGCCTGCTCAAGATGACCGATGGCCATGTGGCCGACGCGGCCCGCCTGGCCCAGCGCAACCGCACCGAGTTCTACCGCCTGCTGCAAAAACACAAGCTCACGCCGGGCCTGTTCAAGAGCGATGGCGGCGCCGACGACAACGGCGACCAGACATCTGTCGCCGACGAGTGACACCCGTAAGGTGTTGATTTCCCTCGAAACCCCATGAAGCGGCCACCAGTCTGTCGCCAGCTGGCGACAAAATGCCAGCCCAAACGCCCTCTTCGGCGCCGGCTACATCCGGACACATAAAAACGCCCCCCAAGTCGTTGATCTGAAAGGCATTTCACCCCTGGCACAGTGCTTGCAGTCCAGGGGGCATGATCCGAACTTTCCGACTGCCAGCAGCCTGCCTGGCGGCCATCACCCTGCTGCTCAGCCAGAGCGTCCAGGCACAGCCCCCCACCCCGTCCCCGACCGCCGACAACGCCCGGCTGGGCTGGGCGCAGCTCGGCGACATGGCACGCCAGCGTGCCGCGCAGCCGTACCGCCCGGCGCCCTCGAGCCTGCCGGCAGACCTGGCCCGGCTGGACTACGACGGCGTGCGCGACATCCGCTTCCGCACCGACCACGCGACGTGGCGCGACCGGTCGCTGCCCTTCGAGGTCCAGTACTTCCACCTCGGCCTGTACCAGACGCAGCCGGTGCGCATCCACGAAATCTCGGACGAAGGCCCGCGCGACCTGCCCTACCGCAGCAGCGACTACGACTTCGGCGCCAACCGACTGCAGCCACAGCGCTGGGGCGACATCGGCCACGCGGGTTTCCGTGTCCACTACGCGCTCAACAACCCGGCTTACAAGGACGAGCTGGTGGTGTTCCTGGGCGCGAGCTATTTCCGCGCATTGGGTGCCGGCCAGCAGTACGGCCTGTCGGCACGCGCCCTGGCCATCGACACGGTGGGTGGCGACCGGGGTGAGGAGTTCCCCCGCTTCACCGACTTCTGGCTCGTGCGCCCGGCCCCGGGCGCCACCGAGATCACCATCCTCGCGCTGCTCGATTCGCCGCGCGCCACGGGCGCCTGGCGCTTCGTGATCCGGCCCGGACGCACCACCGCCATGGATGTGCAGGCGCGCGTGTACCTGCGCGAGGGCGGCACGCCGATCCGCACCCTGGGCATCGCACCGCTGACCAGCATGTTCCTGTTCGGCGAGAACCAGCCGCGCGCCACCGATTTCCGCCCCGAGGTGCACGACTCCGACGGCCTGATGGTGGCGACCGACACCGGCGAATGGCTGTGGCGCCCGCTGCAGAACCCCAGACAGCTCAGCGTGAGCTCCTTCGCCATGCGCCAGCCGCGCGGATTCGGCCTGATGCAGCGTGACCGGCGCTTTGCCAGTTACGAGGACATCGAGGCCCGCTACGAGCGCCGCCCGAGCGCCTGGGTGCGCCCGGTAGGCGACTGGGGGCCGGGCCGCGTCGAGCTGGTGCAACTGCCCACCCCCGACGAAACGCACGACAACATCGTCGCCTACTGGGTGCCCGAGCGCCTGCCGGCGCCCGGCCAACCCCTGGACTTCGCCTACGAACTGCTGTGGCAGGGCGACGACGGGCAGCGCCCGCCCGCGTCCTGGGTCGCGCAGACCCGCACCGGCTATGGCTACACCAGGCTCGACGCGCAGACGCAGGAGCGCCAGCCGCATTTCATCCTCGACTTCACCGGCCCCGCCCTGGAACGGCTGGGCCCGGACGCGCCGGTCGAGGTCGTGGTCAGCACCAACGAGCACGGCGACGTGCTCGAGGCCCTGGCCTACCCCAATCCCGAGACCCAGGGCTGGCGCGCCAGCCTGCGCATCGACCGGATCGACCCCCGGCGGCCGGTCGAAGTCCGCGCCTTTCTCCAGCATCGTCAAGACACCGTGAGCGAAACATGGACACACGTCATCCTGCCCGAGTGAATACGGTGGCCAGCACCGCCTGGCCCGACGAACGTCATCCCAACGCGCTGACCGCGCCACCCGTCGCGCGCGGCTCCATGACCCCGCGCCCCTGGCTCGGTTTCTGGAACAGCATCGGCGTCGCGCTGATCGGCACGCTGCACCGCTGGCTGCCCCCGCGCCAGGCGCGCCAGCACCATCCGGCCGAACCCCTGGCCCCGTGGCAGCAGGCCGCCCGTGGCCGGCGCGCAGTGCTGGGGCTGATCACCCTGGTGTCGGTGCTGCTGTCGGCGGGCCTGTTCCTGCGCACCCAGCCACAGTCCAGCCATGCCTGGCTCGAAGCGGCGCACATGGCGCTGTTCGTGCTGCTGTCCACCTGGATCGTCACCGGCTTTGCCACGGCGCTGATGGGTTTCTGGGTGCAGGTGCGCGGTGACCGCCACAGCCTGCGCGCGGCCGACGTGAAGGATGTGCCCCTGCCCGATGACGGCCGCACCGCCATCATCATGCCCATCTGCAACGAGGACGTGGACACCGTCTTCGCCGGCCTGCGCGCCACCTGCGAGTCGCTGATGGCCACCGGCAAAGGCCGTCACTTCGACGTCTTCGTGCTCTCCGACAGCTACCAGCCCGGCAAGGCCGAGGCCGAGCGCGAGGCCTGGGAGCGCCTGCGAGGCGTGCTGGCCGCACAGGGAA
>NZ_JAQVEJ010000046.1 GCF_028698005.1 Hydrogenophaga sp. | reverse complement strand
CCGAGCGGCACATGGCCAGCCTGAACGCCGAAAAGGCCGAGCTGGAAACGGCACTCAGCGAACCCTTGGCGCCCGCGGACATCGCCCAGGCCGGACGCCGGCTGAAGGCCGTGCTGGACGCGCTGGAAACCGAGGAAATGCGCTGGCTGGAACTGAGCGAGCAGATCGAGCAGGCCAGCGCCGATGGACACCAGGCCACACCCGAATGACGCATGGCACACCGAAGACCCCGCCGCCGGCGGGGTTTAGGCGGCACCTCCGGCATCCCGGACTACAGTGACCTTTCCCGGCCCATGGCCATGCAAAGCAAAGGAAGCTGCCGACATGATGTCCCTGCTCGGAACCCTCATCATCGGTCTCATCGTGGGTCTGATCGCCCGCGCCATCAAGCCCGGCAACGACAGCATGGGCTGGATCATGACCACCGTGCTCGGCGTGGCCGGTTCCTTTGTCGCTGGCTACCTGGGTGCCGCGCTGGGCCTGTACGCGCCCGGCCAGCCTGTGGGTTTCATCGCCTCGGTCATTGGCGCGATCCTGCTGCTGGTGGTGGTCGGCCTGATCAGGAAGAAGTGATTCAGCGGCCCAGGTAGCGCTCGGGGCGGTGGCTCACCGCCAGGAAGATCCCCATGATCACCGCCGCGAGCACCGACCAGGCCACCCTTTCCCACGACACGACCGACAGCGCCAGCATGACGATGCAGGCGTCGATGGCCATCTGCACGTGGCCGGCCCGGATGCCGTAGCGGTCCTGCAGGTACAGCGAGGCGATGGTCGCCCCCCCGAGGCTGGAGTGGTGGCGCGCCAGGAACAGCAAGCCCGCACCCATCAGCAGCCCGCCCGACACCGCGGCAAATCCCGGGTGCAGGTAGTCGATGTGGATGAGGCGCGGCCCCAGCACCGTCACCAGCGACAGGATGCCGACGCTGACGAAGGTCTTGACCGTGAACGCATGACCGATGCGCGTCCAGGCGAACCAGTAGAACGGCAGGTTGATGAGGAAATAGATCCCTCCGAACGGCCAGCCGGTGGCGTAGTGCAGCACGAAGGCCAGACCGGCGGTGCTGCCGGTCAGCAGGCCCGACTGGGCAAACATCAGCATCGCGATGCCGACGAACAGGGAACCCGTGAACAGCGCCTGGGCATCTTCGAGAGGCCCGTGGCGCAGCGCATCCGGCGACAATGGCAGGCGCACGCGGTGATCGGAAGACGTGGTGGTCAAGCTCATGGCAAACACCCGGAAAAATCTGGACGCACCGGCTTGTGGCCGGCACCGCGATTCAGCAAAAACCGCGCCAGGAAGGCCCCGGGGCAGGCGGTAGACTGGCGGTTTTGTGTCCGTCCCGTGTTGAACGCTTCGCTTCTCTTGTGCCTGGTCATCGGTATTGCCGATGGCGACACCCTCACGGCCCGTTGCGGCCAGCCGGGTGCCTATGAACAGATCAAGGTCCGCCTCGGTGCCATCGACGCGCCCGAGCGACAGCAGCCCTTCTCCCAGCAGTCCCGGCAGAAGCTCTCCAGTCTGGCCTTCGGCAAGCAGGTCGGTCTGGATTGCCCCAGGAAAGACCGTTACGGCCGCCATGTCTGCACCGTGATGGTGCCACCCGCAGGCGCTCCCGACGACAGACCCGTGGTGGACGCCGGCCTGGTCATGGTCCGTTCGGGCATGGCCTGGTGGTACCGCGGCTATGCCCGCGAGCAGACACCACAGGCCCGCGAGCGCTACGCCGCGGCGGAGCGGGAGGCCCAAACCCGGCGCCTGGGCCTGTGGGCCGACCCGGCCCCGATGCCCCCCTGGGAGTGGCGCAAGACCAACCGGGCCGCCAGGGCGAGCACCGCGGACCCTTCATGACAAACGGGGCCGAAGCCCCGTTTGTCGTTCAGATCCCGGCTGACACGCCGCCCAGTCAGGCCGCCGTCGGCGCCGCGTCGGGATTGACCGCCGGCGTGCCGTCGTTGCCGCCGCTGCCACCCGCGGGAGGCGTGCGTGGCGTCCAGTCCTTGGGCGGGCGCGGAGGTTTGCCGGCCATGATGTCGTCGAGCTGGTCGCCGTCGATGGTCTCCCATTCGAGCAGCGCCTTGGCCATGGCGTGCATCTTGTCGGCGTGCTCTTCGATCAGGCCGCGCGCCAGCGCATACTGCTCGTCGATGATGCGGCGCACCTCACCATCGACCTTCTGCATGGTCTGCTCGGAGATGTTGGTCGTCTTCGTGACCGAGCGGCCCAGGAAGACCTCGCCCTCGTTCTCGGCATAGACCATGGGGCCCAGCGCATCGCTCATGCCATAGCGCATGACCATGTCGCGCGCGATGTGCGTGGCGCGCTCGAAGTCGTTGCTGGCGCCGGTGGTCATCTGGTTCATGAACACCTCTTCGGCGATGCGGCCACCGAACAGCATCGCGATCTGGTTGAGCATGTATTCCTTGTCGTAGCTGTAGCGGTCCTGCTCGGGCAGGCTCATCGTCACGCCCAGCGCGCGGCCGCGCGGGATGATGGTGACCTTGTGCACCGGATCGCATTTGGGCAGGAGCTTGCCGATCAGCGCGTGGCCCGACTCATGGTAGGCCGTGTTGCGGCGCTCTTCCTCGGGCATGACCATGGTCTTGCGCTCGGGGCCCATGATGATCTTGTCCTTGGCCTTCTCGAAGTCCTGCATCTCGACCAGACGCGCATTGCGGCGCGCGGCCATCAGGGCCGCCTCGTTGCAGAGGTTGGCCAGGTCGGCACCGCTCATGCCGGGGGTGCCACGCGCGATCACCGCCGCGTTCACGTCGTTGCCCAGCGGAATCTTGCGCATGTGCACGTTCAGGATCTGCTCGCGACCGCGGATGTCGGGCAGCGTGACGTAGACCTGGCGGTCGAAACGGCCCGGGCGCAGCAGCGCGGCGTCCAGGATGTCGGGGCGGTTGGTGGCAGCCACCACGATCACGCCCAGGTTGGTCTCGAAGCCATCCATCTCGACCAGCATCTGGTTGAGGGTCTGCTCGCGCTCGTCATTGCCGCCACCGAGGCCGGCACCGCGCTGACGGCCCACGGCATCGATTTCGTCGATGAAGATGATGCAGGGCGCGTTCTTCTTGGCGTTCTCGAACATGTCGCGCACGCGGGCCGCGCCCACGCCGACGAACATTTCCACGAAATCGGAACCCGAGATGCTGAAGAACGGGACCTTGGCTTCCCCCGCGATGGACTTGGCCAGCAGCGTCTTGCCGGTACCCGGCGGGCCGACCAGCAGCAGGCCGCGTGGGATGCGCCCGCCCAGCTTCTGGAATTTCTGCGGGTCCTTCAGGAAGTCCACGACCTCCTTGACCTCTTCCTTGGCCTCGTCACAACCCGCCACGTCGGCAAAGGTGACGGTGTTGTTGTTCTCGTCGAGCATGCGCGCCTTGCTCTTGCCAAAGCTGAAGGCGCCGCCCTTGCCGCCGCCCTGCATCTGGCGCATGAAGTAGATCCACACGCCGATCAGCAGCAGCATCGGGCCCCAGCTCACGAGCAGCGTCATGAGCAGGGAACCTTCCTCGCGCGGCTTGACGTCGAACTTGACGTTGTTGTTGATCAGGTCGCCCACCAGGCCACGGTCCAGGTAGGTGGCCGTGGTGCGGACGCGGCGGTCATCCTGGGTGAGCGCCACGATCTCGGTGCCGCTCGGGCCCTCCTGGATCGTTGCACTTTTGATCTGCTGCGCCTTGACCTGGTCCAGGAAGTCGGAATAGCCGATGTAGCCCGCGCCGGACACGCCCCGTCCGTCGAACTGTTTGAAGACCGTGAACAGCACCATCGCGATGACCATCCACACGGCAATTTTGGAGAACCACTGGTTGTTCAAGAGCAGCTCCTGGCTGGAACAAAGACCGAATCCGTCATATATCTGGGCCATTTTAGGGGTTTCAACCCGGGACCCCCCCCGATTCAGGTAAACCGATGTCAATCAAAGGGTTAGGCAAAATCTTGCGTCGCGACCAGCGTCACCGCCCATTCAGGCACCGGTACTGTCTTTCAGACCCATGCCCACGAGGAAGGTTTCAGAAGATTTGTCGCGCGAGGCCTTGGGCTTGATCACCTTGACGGTCTTGAAGGTCCGGCGAAACAGCGCCACCAGGGCGTCATAGGCCCCGCCGTGGAAGACCTTGGTCACCAGGGCACCGTCGGGCCGCAGGTGGCGGGCGGCGAAATCCACAGCCAGTTCCACCAGGTGCGCAATCCGGGCGGCGTCGGCCGACTCGATGCCCGAGAGGTTGGGCGCCATGTCGGACACCACCACATCCACCTGTGTCTGCCCCCGCTCGGCCAGCGCCTGCTCCAGCCCGGCCAGCACCGCGTCCTCCCGAAAATCGCCCTGGATGAAGTGAACCCCCTCGACCGGCTCCATGGGCAGCAGGTCCAGTGCGATGATGCGGCCCTGCAGGGCGCCCGTCGCCGCGCCGGACGGACTCAGGCGCCGCCGCAGGTACTGGCTCCAGGCCCCGGGCGCCGAGCCCAGGTCCACCACGCACATACCCGGCCGGATCAGGCCGAGCTGCTCGTCGATCTCCTTGAGCTTGTACGCCGCGCGGGCGCGATAGCCGTCCTTCTGCGCCTGGCGGACGTAGGGGTCGTTGACGTGCTGGTTGAGCCAGGCCTTGTTGACCTTCTTGCTCTGGGTGCGGACCTTGATGCCCATGGCTTGGATGCTGGTAAGCGTTGCGGCGCAAACCGCGGGGTTAAACGATAATTGTCCCATGCCCCAGATCCACCTTACCCCCGCCCAGCGCAAGGATTACCGCGCCGAAGCCCACCATCTTGATCCGGTCGTGATGATCGGCGCCGATGGCCTGACCCCTTCCGTGCGCAAGGAAGTCGATGCCGCCCTCAAGGCCCACGGCCTGATCAAGGTGCGCGTGTTCAGCGACGACCGCGCCGCCCGCGAGACCATGCTGCAGACGCTGGCCGACGAACTCGACGCGGCCCCGATCCAGCACATCGGCAAACTGCTCGTGCTCTGGCGCCCGCAACCGGAGAAGGCCCGGCCGGTCGATGAGGAGCGCAAGCCCGGTCCGCGCGAGGTCAAGGTGCTCAAGTTCGCCAAGCGCGGTGGCGTCAAGCCCGAGATCAAGGTGGTCAAGGTCTTGGGCAACCAGCGGCTGACGCCCGGCGGGCAGATCAAGCGCGCCAAGACGTTCAAGAAGAGCGTCAAGAAGTCCGCGGGCGGCTGAGCCGGTACCAGGCAGCCATTGAAACCCCGGCCCCGACGCCCCATCTGATCCGACATGAACGCAGCTGCCCCATCTTCCGTCTCCGACCTCACGACCAACCCCCTGCTCGACTTCAGCGGCCTGCCCCGGTTCGATGCGATCCGGCCCGAACACGTCGTTGCGGCCATCGACCGACTGCTGGAGGTGGCGGCCGCCGCGCTGGAGACCGTCACCGCGCCCGATTTCCCCGCCCGCTGGGACGACATGGCCAGGGCACTGGACGTGGCCACCGAACGCCTGGGCCTGGCCTGGGGCGCTGTCAGCCACCTCAACGGTGTGGCCGACACGCCCGAGCTGCGCGCCGCCTACAACGAGGCGCTGCCGAAGGTGACCGAGTTCTGGACGCGCCTGGGCGCCGATGAACGCCTGTATGCCAAGTACAAGGCCATGGACCTGGCCACGCTGAACGACGAGCAGCGCCGTGCGCGCGAGAACGCCCTGCGCGGTTTCGTGCTCGGCGGTGCCGAGCTGCAGGGCGCCGACAAGGAGCGTTTCGCGCAGATCCAGGAGCGCCAGGCCGAGTTGGCGCAGAAGTTCAGCGAGAACACGCTCGACGCCACCGATGCCTTCACCCTGTACGTGGACACCGCCGAACTGGCGGGCGTGCCCGCCGACGTGCTCGAGGCCACCGCCGCTGCGGCAGCGGCCGATGGCAAGCCGGGCCACAAGCTCACGCTCAAGATGCCCTGCTACCTGCCGGTGATGCAGTTTGCCGACAGCAGCGCACTGCGCCAGACGCTCTACCGCGCCTACGTGACCCGCGCCAGCGACCAGGCCGAAGGTGACGGCACGAAGTTCGACAACACTGCCATCATGACCGAGCTGCTGGCGCTGCGCCATGAGGAAGCGCGTCTGCTGGGCCACCGGCACTACGCCGACGTCTCGCTGGTGCCCAAGATGGCCGACTCGCCCGAGCAGGTCATCGCCTTCCTGCGCGACCTGGCCGCCAAGGCACGCCCGTTCGCGGAGAAGGATCTGGCCGATCTGCGCGCCTTCGCGGCCGAGCACCTCGGCCTGGCCGACCCGCAGCCCTGGGACTGGCCCTACATCGGCGAGAAGCTCAAGGAAGCCCGCTACGCCTTCAGCGAGCAGGAGGTCAAGCCCTACTTCACAGCCCCCAAGGTGCTGGCCGGCCTGTTCCATATTGTCGAGACACTGTTCGAGGTGTCGATCCGTCGCGACGAGGCGCCTGTCTGGCACCCCGCGGTCGAGTTCTACCGCATCGAGCGCCCGACACCGCAGGGAACGCAGCTCGTCGGCCAGTTCTATCTCGACCCCTCGGCACGCACCGGCAAGCGCGGTGGCGCCTGGATGGACGACGCGCGTGCGCGCTGGCTGCGCCCCGACTCCGGTGCGCTGCAGACGCCGGTGGCGCACCTGGTGTGCAATTTCGCCGACGGCGTGGGCGGCAAGCCACCGCTGCTCACGCACGACGATGTGATCACGCTGTTCCACGAATTCGGTCACGGCCTGCACCACATGCTCACCCAGGTCAACGAGCGCGATGTGTCCGGCATCAGTGGCGTTGAATGGGACGCGGTGGAGTTGCCCAGCCAGTTCATGGAGAACTTCTGCTGGGAGTGGGACGTGCTGCGGCACATGACGGCCCACGTGGACACGGGCGAGCCCCTGCCGCGCGAACTGTTCGACAAGATGCTCGCGGCCAGGAACTACCAGAGCGGCCTGCAGACCCTGCGCCAGGTGGAGTTCGCGCTGTTCGACATGCTGCTGCATGGCCAGTCCGAGCCGGTGACCTCCGGCGAGGGCATCCTGGCCCTGCTGGCCGAGGTGCGCCAGGAGGTGGCCCTGCTGCTGCCGCCGGCCTACAGCCGCACGGCGCACACGTTCAGCCACATTTTTGCCGGCGGCTACAGTGCCGGCTACTACAGCTACAAATGGGCCGAGGTGCTCTCGGCCGACGCCTACGCGGCGTTCGAGGAAGCGGCACAGGCCAAGGGTGGCAGCACGCTCGATGTGGCCACCGGGCGGCGTTACCGCCAGGCCATCCTGGAGGCTGGCGGCAGCCGGCCGGCCATGGCCTCGTTCAAGGCCTTCCGCGGCCGCGAGCCCGGTATCGACGCGCTGCTGCGCCACCAGGGCATGGCCTGAACGACATCACCGTAGCGCGTCGGACAGAAACCAACATTCACCGAGGGAAACCATGCGCCAACTGATCATCCTGTCCTGTCTGGGTTTCGCCGTCTCCGCCGTCTGCGCGCAAGGGGTGTACCGGATCGTCGGACCGGACGGGCGCGTGACCTTTTCGGACCAGCCGCCGCCAACCAGTCCGGCCCCCGCTGCCACCACAGGCGGCAGCCAGCGCAGCACCGGTGGGAGCCCGGGCAGCCGTCTTCCCTACGCACTGCAGCAGGTCGCCAGCCGTTACCCGGTCGTGATCTACACCGACCAGGATTGCGCGCCATGCGACAGCGGCCGCCGCATGCTCGAGGCCCGCGGCATCCCCTTCAGCGAGAAGACCGTGGGCAACACCGCCGGGGATCTGGCAGCGCTCAAGCGGCTGGGCGGTGACGGCACCCTGCCCCTGCTGACGATCGGCGCCCAGCGTATCAAGGGCTACTCGGAGGCCGAGTGGGGGCGCTACCTCGATGCCGCGGGTTACCCGGCCCAGTCGGCACTGCCACCGGGCTATCGCCGGCCGGCCGCCTCGCCGCTCGTGGCACCGGCGCAGACCAGTGCCGCCCCCGCCGCCCCGGAGGAAACCACGGAGGCGTCGCCGGCCGACAACAAGATCCCGGTGACGCCGCCCGTCACCAACCCGGCCGGCATCCGGTTCTGACGCGTCAGAACGTCAGCGTGCGCACGCCGCTGGCGGTGCCGAGCAGGCAGACGTCGGCCTTCTGGTGCGCGAAGACACCCACGGTGACCACGCCGGGCCACTGGTTGACCGTGCTCTCGAAGGCCAGCGGGTCGTCGATCGTCAGTCCCGTCACGTCCAGAATGTGCTGACCGTTGTCGGTCACCAGCGGCTTGCCGTCCCTGAGCCGCACCCTGGCCTGGCCGCCCAGCGCCGCGAACTGGCGCACCAGGCGCCCCGCGGCCATCGGGATGACTTCCACCGGCAGCGGGAACGCGCCCAGGGTGGACACCAGCTTGCTCTCGTCGGCGATGCACACGAACCGGCGCGACTGGGCCGCCACGATCTTCTCGCGCGTGAGCGCCGCCCCGCCCCCCTTGACCATGAAGCCACGGCCGTCGATTTCGTCGGCGCCGTCGATGTAGACCGCCAGCTCGCCCACCTCGCTGGCCTCGAACACCGGAATGCCCAGCGCCTTGAGCCGGGTGGTCGACGCCTCCGAACTGGACACCGCGCCCGGTATCCGGTCCTTGATCGCCGCCAGCGCGTCGATGAACTTGTTGACGGTGGAGCCGGTGCCCACGCCCACGATGTCACCGGGCACCACGTATTGCACGGCCGCCTGGCCGACCAGGGTTTTGAGTTCGTCTTGGGTCATTTGAGACAATCGAGGTTTGCACGCATCCGGCCATTATCTTCTCCCCGATCCCGTCCATGTCCCTGCTGCCCTACGCCCTGACCCGCCCCATTCTTTTTGGCATGGACCCGGAAACCGCGCATGAGCGCACGCTCGATGCCCTCGCGCGCTTCCAGGACTCGCCCTTGGCCTGCCTCTGGCGCGAGTCCCGCGTGGACGACCCGGTCACCGTGGCCGGTGTGCGCTTTCCCAACCGCGTGGGCCTGGCGGCCGGGCTGGACAAGAACGCCCGCTGCATCGATGGCCTGGCCGCGATGGGTTTCGGTTTCGTCGAGGTGGGCACCGTCACCCCCAAGGCACAACCGGGCAACCCCAAGCCCCGCATGTTCCGCCTGCCCGCGGCGAACGCGCTGATCAACCGGCTGGGGTTCAACAACGAGGGGCTGGATGCCTTCCTCGCGAACGTCCAGCGCTCGCGCAGTCGTCAGGTGGCGGCAGATGGCCAGGGCATGCGTCTGGGTCTGAACATCGGCAAGAACGCCAGCACCCCGATCGAGAACGCCACCAGCGACTACCTGACCTGCCTGGAAGGGGTGTACCCGCACGCCGACTACGTCACGGTCAACATCTCCAGCCCCAACACCAAGAACCTGCGCAGCCTGCAGGGCGACGAAGCCCTCGATGCCCTGCTGCACGCCGTGAGCGAGCGGCGCGAGCAGCTCGTGCAGCGCACGGGGCGGCGCATTCCCGTGTTCCTCAAGATCGCACCCGACCTGGACGACGGCCAGATCGCCGTGATCGCCGGGACCCTGCGCCGCTACGGTACGGATGCCGATGGCGCGCCGACCAACAACCTGGGCGTGATCGCCACCAACACCACGCTCAGCCGCGATGCCGTGCAAGGCCTGCCGTACGCAGAGGAGGCCGGCGGCCTCTCCGGTGCGCCGGTGCTCGAGGCCAGCAACCGGGTCATCCGCGCGCTGCGCGCGGCGCTCGGCCCGCGTTTTCCCATCATCGGCGTGGGCGGCGTGATGAGCGCCGCCGATGCGGTGAGCAAGATCGACGCCGGCGCCGACCTCGTGCAGATCTACACCGGCCTGATCTACCGCGGCCCGGCGCTGGTGCGCGAGGCCGCCTCCGCCATCAAGGCCGCCCGCGCCCGCTGAGACGGCCGCGCCACAAGGCGGCTATCTGCGCAGCAAAGGCAGCAGCATGGCGGCCCAGCGGATCAGCCGCGAAGGGCCAAGCATGGCCGCTGCCGCGAACGCCCCGGCCGCCACGCCGGGGTGTGCGAGTACCATGCGCAGTGTCTGGCTGCGCGGGAAGGTGTCCGGCCCCCCCCGGTCTGCCCCGCCATCGGGCGCCCCGCTGGCCAGCCGGGCACGCCAGCGCTCGCGTCGCATCCGGATGCGGATCTGCAGTTCGAGCGTGCGCAATTCGTCGGCGCGTTTCACAGCGACTCCTTGATCAAGGCCCAGTCCCTGGCGAGTTCCTCGCGCGTCAGGGCAAAGGCTGACGGCGCGCGGCGCGCAAGGTAGGCCAGCCACCCGGCTGTTGCCAGGCACAAGGCCAGCCACCCGAGCGCCACCGACCACGCGACGGTGACGCGCAGCGGTGTGTCCCAGAAGTGGATCATCAGGGCCAAGGAGCCCAGCAGCAGGGTGATCATCAGCGCCATCGCCAGCAGGATGCCACCCGCCAGCAGCAGCAGGGCGCGCTGACGCACCTGGCGCCATTCCAGCGCGGCCAGCTCGGCCCTTTCGGCCAGCGCCTCGCCACCTTCCGCGGCCAACGCCCGGGCCGTTGCGCGCAGGCCGTCACCGCCACCAAGCAGCAACAGCCAGCGGATGATCGTCCGCATGGACCGGGGGGCTCAGCGACGACCGAGGATGAAGCCGAACACGGCACCGACCGCCGCGGCGACCCCGGCGACGCGCCATGGTTCGTCATGGGCATAGTTGTCGGCGCGGTGGGCCACGTCGCGTGCGCGCTCGGCCGCGTCGTGGGCAGCCTGGCTGGCGCGTTCACGCAGGGCGGCCACACCGTCATCCAGGCGCTCGCGCAGGCGCGAGATTTCCGGCACGGCATCCAGCTCCTTGCGCGACAGCACGTCGCGCAGGTCGGCGACCAGGCTTTCCAGTTCGGCTTGTGCATTGGCGGCAGCAGACTTTCTCGGCATGATGGGCTCTCCTGTGAATGGTGGGAAATGAATGCCCATCGTAGCAGCGCCTCCGCACCTGTGGTGTAGGAGAACCGGCCTTGGTGGCGTCGGCGTCAGACCGTTTGCGCTGTGTCAACCCATGCGGATGTGCACCACGGCCGTGCAACGGCAGTTCAGTCTTCCAGGCACTGTGCCACGTGTTCGCCAATGGCCAGGCAACTGGTCAGGCCCGGCGACTCAATGCCGAACAAATTGACCAGGCCGGCAAGGCCATGGACGGCGGGGCCGTCGATGCGGAAGTCGGCCGCCGGCTCCCCCGGACCGCTGATCTTGGGCCGCATGCCCGCGTAGCCCGGCTGCAGTGCACCGTCGGTCAGGCCGGGCCAGTAACGGCGTACCTCGTCGTAGAACCCGTCGCCACGCCCGGGATCGACCGTCAGGTCACCCGGGTCGTCCACCCATTGCACATCGGGACCGAATTTCGCCTGGCCGCCCAGATCGATGGTCAGGTGCACGCCCAGGCCCGCGAGATGGCGGTCGGGTTCGGGCGCCGGGTAGATCAGGTGCGAAAACGGCGCCCGGCCCGTCAGCGTGAAATAGCTGCCCTTGGCGAAATGCGGCGCGGGCACGAGGCCGGCAGGCAGACCCCCGGTACGCCGCGCCAGTGCGCAGGCCCCCAGCCCGGCGGCGTTCACCACCGTGCGCGCCCGCAGCACCACGCCATCGGCGCAGTGCACGGCGATGCCGTCTTCCATCACCTGCATCCGATCGACCTGCGCGTGCAATGCCACCAGCCCGCCCAGGTGTTCCAGATCGCCCTGCAGCGACAGCATCAGCCCATGGCTGTCGATGATGCCCGTCGAAGGCGACACCAGCGCCGCCAGGCATTCCAGCGCGGGCTCGAGCACCCTCGCCTCGTCGCGGCCGATCAGCCGCAGGTCGTCCACGCCATTGGCGCGGGCGCGTTCGCGGATGGACGGCAGCGCGTCGCGCTGGCTGGCCGATGTGGCCACGATGAGCTTGCCGCAGCGCCGGTGCGCGATGCCACGCTCGCCGCAGTAGGCGTACAGCCTGGCCTTGCCCTCGACGCACAGCCGCGCCTTGAGCGAACCTGCCGGGTAATAGATGCCGGCATGGATGACCTCGCTGTTGCGCGAACTGGTTTCCGTGCCAATGGCACCGGCACGCTCCAGCACCATCACCTCGCGCCCACGCAGCGCCAGCGCACGCGCCACCGCCAGTCCCACCACGCCCGCGCCAATCACCACGGCATCAACCTGCTCCATTTGTCACTCCCCTGCGGATCAGGCAACCACGGTGGCGGAAACCACCCGGGCATCCCGCCGACGCAGCGCCCATTTGCGCAGCTCCGTCCACCACAGGACGCTGCTGGCAAGCAGCACGCACCACATCCACTGACCTGCTGTCAGCGGCACGGTACCGAACGCCCTGCCCAGCCAGGACCACTCGACCACCAGGACCTGCAGGACAACGCCTACGACCACCGCCATCCACATCCAGCCGTTGTCCAGCAGATGCGACAGCACGCTGCGCGTTTCGGAACGCGTGGCAAAGGCATTGAAGAGCTGCGCCAGCACCAGCACCGTGAACGCGGCCGTGCGCGCGACATCCATCGACGCGTCGCCCTCGATCAGCCCACCGGGCAGCATCATGTCCAGCGCGAGCAAGGTGGCCACCGCCATCACCAGGCCGGTTTCCAGCACGCCACGCCACATGCGGCCATCGATCACGCGCTCGTCGGGCCGGCGGGGCGGGCTCTGCATGACGCCTTCGTCGTGCGGGTCCACGCCCATCGCCAGGGCCGGTCCGGAATCGGTGATCAGATTGATCCAGAGGATCTGCGTCGCCAGCAGGGGCATGACGAGCGCGCCACCGGAAGACAGCCCGAGCAGGGGCGCCAGCAGCACGCCGAAGAAGACCGTCATCACCTCACCCATGTTGGACGAGAGCAGGTAGCGCAGAAACTTGCGGATGTTGTCGAGGATGCCCCGCCCCTCGCGCACCGCGGCCACGATGGTGGCGAAGTTGTCGTCGGCCAGGATCATCTTGCCGGCCTCCTTGGTCACCTCGGTGCCGGTCACGCCCATGGCCACGCCGATGTCGGCCGACTTCAGTGCGGGCGCATCGTTCACCCCATCGCCGGTCATGGCCACCACGTGGCCCCGCGCCTGCAGCGCGTCGACGATGCGCAGCTTGTGCACCGGCGCCACACGGGCATAGACCGAGGTCTTGTCGACCGCCGCCGACAGGGCCGCCGCATCGAGCCGATCGAGTTCGGGACCCGTGAGCACCGCACCACCGGCCTCGATGATGCCCAGATCGGCAGCGATGCGCTGGGCGGTGCGGGGGTGGTCGCCCGTGATCATGATGACGCGGATGCCGGCCTGCCGGGCAGCATCGATGGCCTGCGCCGCCTCGGGCCGTGGCGGGTCGATGATGCCCACGGTGCCCAGAAAGATCAGGTCACGCTCCAGCGCCGGGGCATCGTCCCGGTCTTCGTCAGCGGCCAACTCGCGGTAGGCCACCGCCAGCGTGCGCAGCGCCGCGTCCGACAGGCTCGCCACATCGGCCAGCGCGCGCGCCCTGATGGCCGGGCTCATGGGAACCACATCGGCCCCGACACGCGCGTACGAACAGCGCTCCAGCAGCACATCGGGTGCGCCTTTGCTGACCAGCAAACGCCGGTTGCCGGCATCCTGGTCCCGCACGATGACCGACATCATCTTGCGCTCCGAGCTGAAGGGAATCTCGGCCAGGCGCTCAAACCGCCGCTGGCGCTCGTCTTGCGTCCCCAGCTTGCGCTCGGCCACCAGAAAGGCCGCCTCGGTCGGATCGCCCTGCACCACCCAACTGCCGTCGCTCTCCTGGTAGAGCTGGGCATTGCCTGCCAGGCTGCCCGCGCCGATGAGCCGAACGAGTTCGGCGTGCAGATCACGGGTGTCCATTTCACCCCCGTGCACCACCTGCCCCCGGGGTTCATAACCCACGCCCTCGAAGCGACTGCTGCCCGAGGGCATGAGCACCCGTTCGATCGTCATTTCCGAGCGCGTCAGGGTGCCGGTCTTGTCGGTGCAGATGACCGACGCCGACCCCAGTGTTTCGACCGACGAGAGCTTCTTGACAATGGCCTTGCGCCGGGCCATGCGTTCGACGCCGATGGCCAGCACCAGCGAGAGAATGGCCGGCAGCCCTTCGGGAACCGCAGCCACCGCCAGAGACACCCCCAGCAGAAAGACGGCGACCCAGTCGGCGCGGCTGTTGACATCGGCCGTGAGCAGCATCGAGGCCATCACGATCAGCGCGATGGCCACCACGGCACGCGCCAGCATCTGGCCGATGCGCGACACCTCGCGCTGCAGCGGCGTGAGCTCGTCCGGCGTGGTCTTCAGCAGGTGGGCAATCGTCCCCACCTCGGTGTTCATACCGGTGGCGGTCACCACGGCCACGCCATTGCCCTGCGCCACGGCGGTTCCCTTGAACACCATGTTGACGCGCTCGGCCAGCGGCACCTGGGCCGCCAGGGCCTCCACCCCCTTGCGCACCGGCAGGCTCTCGCCGGTCAGGGACGACTCCAGCAGCAGCAATTCATTGGCCTGCAGCAGGCGCGCGTCGGCCCCCACGCTGTCGCCTTCGCCCAGCAGCAGCACATCGCCGGGCACCAGCTCGCGGCAAGGCACGCGCACCACCCTGCCCTGGCGCAGCACCGATGAGGTGGCCTGCGTCATCCGGACCAGGGCGGCAGCGGCACGCTCGGAGCGGCGCTCCTGCACGAAGCCCAGGACCGAATTGAGCACGACAATGACCAGAATCACCAAGGCGTCCACGGGCCAGCCATGTGCATCGTCCAGAAACCAGACCAGCAGCGTCACCACCACAGCCACCAGCAGCAGATAGACCAGCGGACTCTTGAACTGCGCAAGGAACTGGCGCCAGGCCGGGTTTGCCGCGGCAGCCTCCAGTTCGTTGGCACCCCAGCGGTCCCGGCGCCCCAGCACCTCGGCCTCATCCAGTCCGACCGCCGGATCCACCTTCAGGCGGGCCGCGATGGCGTCGGCCGTCAGGAGCTCGGGTGAATCGATAGGTGCGGTGTCGGGCATGTCTCGTGTGCGGGTTCGGTGACTATGGCCGTCATCGTACCGCCATCCACCGCGCCACCCCTTGTCCGGCGCGCACACCACTGGCCAGGCAGGCTGTGAGCAGGTAGCCGCCGGTGGGCGCCTCCCAGTCCAGCATTTCGCCGGCACAGAACACGCCGGGTAGCGCCTTCAGCATAAGGTGCTCGTCCATGGCCTCGAAGCGCACGCCGCCGGCGCTGCTGATGGCCTCGTCGATGGGGCGGGCCGCCGTCACGGTGACGGGCAGGGCCTTGATGGCGGCGGCCAGGGCCTGCGGGTCGTGCAACTGTTCGCGCGAGAGCAGCTCATTGAGCAGCGCCATCTTGATGCCGTCCAGCCCGAGACGGCTCTTGAGGTGGGCCGAGAGGCTGCGCGAGCCACGCGGGTGCGCCACCTGGGCGGCCACCTGCGCCGCGCTGCGGTCCGGCAACAGGTCCAGCTCGAAGGTGGCGCTGCCGCGGCGCCCGATCTGATCGCGCAGCAGGGCCGAGACGGCGTAGATCAGGCTGCCTTCGATGCCGCTGGCGGTGGCGACGAACTCGCCCTTGCGATCGAAATGCCGACCGAGGCCGTCGGTGAAGCGGATCGCCACCGATTTGAACGGCTGGCCGGCATGGCGCTCGCGGAAGAAATCGCTCCAGCCACCGGCCACGCCATGCACGGCCGAGCCCTGCACGTCGAAACCGCAGTTGGCCGGCTGCAGGGGCGTCAGCGCCTCGGGCCCCAGGGCTTCGGCCAGCCAGCCCTGCCAGGCACCGTCCGAGCCCAGGCGTGCCCAACTGCCACCGCCCAGCGCCAGCACCACGCTGCGCGCCTGCACGGCCACCGGTCCGTCGGGGGTATCGAAGTGGCACGCGAGCGCACCCGCCACGCCATCGGGCCACACACCGGTACAGCGGTGCCGCATGTGCAGGCGCACGGGTGCACCGCCTGGCGCCGGATGGCGCAGGCGTTGCAACCAGGCGCGCAGCAGCGGCGCGGCCTTCATGTCGGTCGGGAACACGCGCCGCGAGGTACCGACGAAGGTGTCGATGCCCAGATCCGCCGCCCAGGCACGCACCTGCGCCGGGCCAAACTGCGCCAGCATGGGTCGCAGCACCTCGGCGCGGGCACCATAGCGGCCCACGAAGGCATCGAAATCCTCGGCGTGCGTGAGGTTCATGCCGCCCTTGCCCGCGAGCAGGAACTTGCGCCCGACCGAGGGCATGGCGTCGAACAGCGCGCAGCCGACACCGGCGGCGGACAGCGCCTGCGCGACCATGAGGCCGGCCGGCCCGCCCCCGATGATGATGGTATCGACGGCGCTCATGCCCTCCCCTCCTGAGAGCCCGAAGACGCTGGTGCAACAGCCCTGCGGGCGGCGAAAGGCAAAGCCATATGGGAGTGGGTCATGTCAGGACAGTTCGATCAGGCGGCCTTCGGCGTTGACGAAAGCCAGGCGGATGGCCTCGCCCGGCCGCGTCTGGGCGAGCGCGCGATGGTAGCGCCAAAGCTGCTCGCGCAAGCCCGCCTGACGCTCGGGGTGGACCGCGCTCTTGTAGTCCAGCACCCACCAGCAGGCCGTGTCGGCGCGGCGCACCAGGCGGTCGATGCGCAGCAACTGGCCCTCGTGCCACAGATCCACCTCGCTGTGCCAGCGGTCGAGCCGGTCGGCATCCCAGGCCCACGCCGCCTCACCGTGCAGCACCGCGTGTGCCATGCGCGCCGCCTCGCGCAACTGCGCGGTCGAGAGGTGGAACTCGCGCGCCACCGCCTGCTCATGATGCGCCTGCCATGCGAATCCTTTCGCCGGCGTGGGCACCCATTGCAGCAGGCGGTGCAGCGCCAGCCCGATGCGTGTGCGGGTGTCGTCCTCGGGCGTCGCCGGTGCGTCGGCCTCTTCCGCGTTGGTGTCCACCACCGGCGGCACCCAGGCGGGCAGGTCCAGCACGATGGTGTCACCCTGCCCAGCCATCTGCGCGGCCACCGCCGGCGCGGCGGCAGGAACGGCGCCCAGCGTCACCGCATGGCCTTCCATCCGTTGCAGCCACGAAGCGGTAGCGCCACGGCGGTGCGGCTCGATGCTGGAGACCACCAGGCGCCGGCCTGCCCGGGTCAGCGCCACATAGAGCGCGTTGAGCTCTTCCAGCGCGCGCGCCTGCTGCTCGCGCGCCAGCAGGTCCTGCGCGCAGGCCGGTGGCAGCTTCTCCGAGGCCAGGAAGACGAAGCGCCGGGGCTCGGCGGCCTCGCCAGGCCAATCCACCAGCACGCCCATGCTCTCGGCCGCCGGCGGCGGCGCGTCGGTGTCCAGCAGCACGACCGTGTCTGCCTCCAGGCCCTTGGCCCCATGGATGGTGAGCAGTTGCACGGCGTCGGCATGGGCGGCGGCGGGCAAGGCAATGCCGCCGGCCTTGAGCGCCCGCACAAAGCGGTAGGCCGAGAGAAAGCGTCCCCCGTCCTGCGCCAGTGCCTGCGACAGCACCGCCTGCAGCGCCAGGCGCACGCCCTCGCGCTGGCGATCGGTAACGGCCTGCGCGTAGCGCGCCAGCACGTCGCCGTCGCGGTAGATCGCGGCCAGGGCATCGTGCGGCGGCCGGTGCATCAGCCAGGCACGCCATTGCCGCAGCGTGCGCGCCGCCTGCGCCAGCGCCGCGTCGGCAGCCGGGTCATCGGAGCCGGCCACATCGGTGTCCGCCAGTGCCTGCAAGGTCTGCCACCAGGACAGTGCCTGCCTGTCCGCACCTTCGGCCGCATCCAGCCCGGCACGGCGGCGCAGCCGTGCCACGCGCGCCAGGGCGCCATCGTCCAGGCCGAACAAGGGCGATCGCAGGGCGCGCGCCAGACTCAGGTCGTTCGCGGTGGACACGAGGGCATCCAGCAGCGCGATGATGTCCTGCACGGCCGGGTGTTCGGCCAGGTCGAGCTTTTCGGGTTGCTCGCAGGGGATGCCGCGCTCGGACAGCGCCTGGTGCAGCCAGCCCAGGCGCTCGCGCTTGCGCGAGAGCACCATGAAATTGCCCGGCTGCAGGCCCGACCCCAGCTCGGCGGCGATCCAGTCGGCCACCTGCCGCGCTTCCTGCGCGCTGAGGCTGTCTTCGGGCAGCAGGCGCGGCGTGACCAGGCTGTCGCGCCAGCCACTGGCCTCATCACCGCCATTGGCTGGCCCGCTTGCGGGGCGCGGCACCTGGGGCAGCACGAGCGCGGCACCCGGCTCGGTGCTTTCGGTGGTGTGGGTGCGGTAGCCCGCGTAGGCGTCGTTGCGCTGGGCCTCGCCCATCACCCGGTTGAGCAGATCCACCACGCCGATGGCGCAGCGCCGGGTGTGGTCGCAGCTGAGCAGCGACCCCCCCATGCCCTGCACGACGAACTGCTGCGCGGCCTTGAACACCTGCGGCTCGGCACGGCGGAACCGGTAGATCGACTGCTTGGGATCGCCCACCAGGAACACCCGTGGCGCCTCGCCGCTGCCCGCGCCCGCATAGGCCGAGAGCCAGCCGTACAGCGCCTGCCACTGCAGGGGGTTGGTGTCCTGGAACTCGTCCACCAGCAACTGCCGCACCCGCGCATCGAGGCGCTGCTGCAGCCAGCCCGAGAGTTCGGCATCGCCCAGCAGCCGGCGCGCCGCACCTTCCACGTCGCTCATGTCCACCCAGCCGCGCTCGCGCTTGATGTCGGCAAACGCGGCCAGCAGCATGCGCGTCAGGCGCGCCATGCGCTGCTGGTGCTGCCACGCGGCCTGCTGCCGGCGCGCGGCCAGGGCACGCGCGCACAGTCCCTGCGCCTCGCGCACGCTGTTGATGCCCGCCAGCTTGTCGCTGAACTTGCGCGGATCGCCCTTCTGGCTGAACAGCGCCGCGATCACGCCGTCGGCGTCGCCTGCCGTGACGGCCATTTCCAGCTCGGCGCCCTTGGCCGAGAACGTGGGCGCGCTGGCCTGCCCAAGCGCCCGCGCCGCGGTCAGCAGGGCCTCGCGCTGCCGCCGCATGAACGTGTCCACCGGATCGCCCTCGCCCCCCAGCTCGGGGAACAGTTCGGCCACCGGCTGCACGCCGGCATCGACCACGCCCGCCTCGTCCGCGAGACGGAACTCCACACGCTTGGCCAGCGCATTGGTCAGGGCCTTGAGGGTCTGGCTGCGCCCATGCAGCGCGACGCTGTCCAGAAAATCCTGCCGCGCGGCGGGATCGGACTCGACGCGGGCGAAAAAACGCGGCCAGGCCAGTTCCGCCGCCTCGGTGTCATCCTCCAGCAACTCGTGTTCGGCAGGCAGGCCCA
>NZ_JAQVEJ010000201.1 GCF_028698005.1 Hydrogenophaga sp. | reverse complement strand
GGCCAGTTGGCCTCGACCGCGCGCAGCGTGGCCATGTGATCGAGCAGCACGGTGGGGGCATCCACCGCGTCGAGGGCGACGCGGTGCGCGTTGGCGTCGATGAAGCGTTTGAGTTCCTGCTCGCCGCCGTCCTCGGGTGCGCAAGTGATCCAGCGCGCCACGTTGTAAGAGCTGCCGGTGATGCGCGCCTTCACGCCGTATTCGGTTTCCAGGCGGTGCTGCACGACTTCGAACTGCAGTTGCCCCACCGCACCCAGCAGCAGCACCGTACCCGCGACCGGGCGGAACACCTGAATCGCGCCTTCCTCGCCGAGTTGCGTCAGGCCGGCGCGCAACTGCTTGGTCTTGAGCGGGTCCGCCACCTCCACGCTGCGGATGATCTCGGGTGCGAAGAAGGGCAGGCCGGTGAACTGCAGCGACTCGCCTTCGGTCAGTGTGTCGCCCAACTGCAGCACGCCGTGGTTGGGGATGCCGATGATGTCGCCCGCGAAGGCCTCGTCCAGCAGCTCGCGCCGCTGGCTCAGGAAGCTCACCACGGTGTTGGGCCGCAGTTCCTTGCCGCTGCGCACCACCTTCAGGCGCATGCCGCGCTCGAAGTGGCCGCTGGCCACGCGCACGAACGCGATGCGGTCGCGGTGCGCCGGGTCCATGTTGGCCTGGATCTTGAATACCACACCGGTGAACTTGGGCTCGGTCGGCTCCACCGTGCGCTGGAGCGCAGGTTTGGGTCCGGGCGGCGGGGCCAGATCGACCAGTGCGTCGAGCACCTCGCGCACACCGAAGTTGTTGACGGCCGAGCCGAACAGCATGGGGGTTTGTGTGCCGCCCAGGAAGGCGTCGAGTTCAAACGCGGGCGAGGCACCTTCGACCAGTTCCAGCTCGTCCTTGGCCTGCGCCCATTCCATGCCGAAGCGCCGTGCGCTTTCGGGGTTGTCCAGCCCCGCCAGGACTTCCTCGTCACCGCCGCGGCGGTCCTCGCCGGCCGTGAACACGCGCATCTGGTCCTCGCGGCGGTCGAATACGCCGCGAAAGCTCTTGCCCATGCCCACCGGCCAGGTGAAGGGCACCACCGTCATGTCCAGTTCGCGCTCGATCTCGTCCATGAGGTCCAGCGGTGCCTTGACCTCGCGGTCGAGCTTGTTGATGAAGGTCAGGATGGGCGTGTTGCGCGCGCGGCAGACCTGCAGCAGGCGACGCGTCTGCGGTTCCACGCCGTTGCCGGCGTCGATGACCATGAGTGCCGCGTCCACGGCGGTGAGCACGCGGTAGGTGTCTTCCGAGAAGTCCTGGTGGCCGGGGGTGTCGAGCAGGTTGATGACGCAGTTGCGGTACTCCATCTGCATCACGGAGGATGCGACCGAGATGCCGCGCTGCTTCTCGATTTCCATCCAGTCGGAGGTGGCATGGCGCGCCGCCTTGCGTGCCTTGACCGAACCGGCGATGTTGATGGCGCCCGAGAACAGCAGCAGCTTTTCGGTGAGGGTGGTCTTGCCCGCGTCGGGGTGGGAGATGATGGCGAAGGTGCGGCGGCGCCGGACCTGTTGGGCGATATCGGACATAACTCTTGATTATCTCCCTGCCACGCTGTGCCGACAGCGCAGGGGGGGGATAATTGGACATGCATCCGAAAGCCCTGCTGGACGCCAGTGCCAGCCTGATCGAAGCTGTTTTCAAGTTCGAGCACCCGGCCGACGCCGTGGTGGCCCGTTTCTTTCGCGAGCACCGCTCGATGGGACCGCGCGAGCGGGCCACCCTGTCCGACACCGTGTATGCCGTCTTGCGCGAGCGGCTCCGGTTCGAGTGGCTGGCGCGCTCGGGCAGCGGTTCGAAATGGCGGCGCCTGGCCATCCTGGGCTTCCCGGGTGATCGGGACTTTCTCAAGAGCGCGCTCAACGACGCAGAAAAGGCCTGGCTCGATGCCTGTGCCAAGGTCACCGATGCCGAGCTGCTGGCGCCACACCGCCACAACCTGCCCGAATGGCTGGCCGAGGCGCTGCACACGCAGGTGGGCGGCGAGTTCGACGCGCTGGCCGCCAGCCTGCTGCAGCCCGCACCGCTCGACCTGCGGGTCAATGCGCTCAAGCACAACAAGCGCGAGGCCGTGCTGGCCGGGCTGACGGCTGCGGGGCTGTCTGCCGCGCCGACGCCTTACGCCCCGCTGGGCGTCCGTTTGCAGGGCAAGCCGTCGCTGGGCAAGCTGCCGCTGTTCGTGAGCGGCGAGGTCGAGGTGCAGGACGAGGGCTCGCAGCTGCTGGCTCTGCTGCTTGACGCCCGGCGCGGCGAGATGGTGGTGGATTTTTGCGCTGGCGCCGGCGGCAAGACCCTGGCCGTCGGTGCGGCCATGAAGAACACCGGGCGCCTGTATGCCTTCGACACGTCGGCGCACCGGCTGGAAGGCCTGAAGCCGCGCCTGGCGCGCAGCGGCCTGAGCAATGTGTACCCGGTGGCCATTGCCCATGAACGCGACGAACGGGTCAAACGCCTGGCCGGCAAGATCGATCGCGTGCTGGTGGACGCCCCGTGCTCCGGATTGGGAACCTTGCGCCGCAGTCCCGATCTCAAGTGGCGTCAGACACCCGAGAGTGTGGCGGCCCAGGCCGAACTGCAGCAACGCATCCTGGCCAGTGCGGCGCGTCTGGTCAAACCGGGCGGGCGGCTGGTGTACGCCACCTGCAGCCTGCTGACGCAGGAAAACGAGGCGGTGGCCGAGGCGTTTTCGGCGGCGCATCCCGGTTTCGAGTGCCTGCCCGTGGCAGGGCTGCTGACGGCGGCCCACGTGGATCAGCCTGCCCGCCTGTGTGCCGGTGAGGGCGGGCGCTATCTGAGGCTGTGGCCGCACCGCCATGCGACCGACGGTTTTTTTGCCGCCGCCTGGCGCCGAACACCTTGATATGCCATCAAATGACGGCATTTGTAGAAATAATGCCTGCTTTTGATGTTATTTCTCGAAAAATTTGGTTTGGCGATTCGCGGTCGCTCCTTTAAAATACGCGATTGCCCCTGCCGACCGGGTTGTGTGGTCGGTGTACCGCCGTATCCATTGGCGGCTTTGCTAGGAACCGAATGAACAACGTTGATGTGGCCACTTTGTGGAACAACCTGATCCACTTTCTGGACCAGGGGCTGACCGGCGCCAGCTGGTGGCAGGCCATTCTTGTCGGGCTGGTGCTGACGCACGTCACCATTGCCGGCGTCACCATCTACCTGCACCGGCACTCGGCACACCGTGCGCTGGACCTGCACCCCGCCGTCGCCCACTTCTTCCGCTTCTGGCTGTGGCTGACCACCGGCATGACCACCAAGGCCTGGACGGCCATCCACCGCAAGCACCACGCCAAGTGCGAGCGTGAGGAGGATCCGCACAGCCCGCAGATCTTCGGCATCAAGAAGGTCATGTGGGAAGGCGCCGAGCTGTACCGCGCCGAAGCCAAGAACGAGGAAACCCTGTCCCGCTACGGCCACGGCACGCCCGACGACTGGATCGAGCGCAACCTCTACTCCAGGTACTCGGTGCTCGGTGTCAGCATCATGCTGATCCTCGACGTGCTGCTGTTCGGTGCCTTCGGTCTCACGATCTGGGCGATGCAGATGGTCTGGATCCCGTTCTGGGCCGCCGGCGTCATCAACGGGATCGGCCACTACTGGGGCTACCGCAATTTCGAGGCGGTCGATGCCAGCACCAACGTGTTTCCGTGGGGCCTGATCGTGGGCGGTGAAGAGCTGCACAACAACCACCACACCTACCCGACCTCGGCCAAGTTCTCGGTCAAGCCCTACGAGTTCGACATCGGCTGGGTGTACATCTCCGCGTTGCAAAAGCTTGGCCTGGCCCATGTCAAGAAGGTGCCGCCCAAACTCGCGTTTGGCGAGGTGAAGGCGGTGGCAGACGAGAAGACGCTGGAAGCCATCATCGCCAACCGCTACGAGGTGATGGCCGGTTATGCGGCCGAACTCAAGGCGACCTGCGCGCGTGAACTGGCGGGCATGAAGGCGCGCAGTGCCGATGCGTCGCTGGTCAAGGCGGCCAGCCGCTGGCTGCACCGCGATGACGACAAGGTGCCGGCCGAGGTCAAGCCGCAGCTGGCCGAAGTGCGCGCCAAGAGCCCGGTGCTTGACAAGATGGTGACCATGCGCGAGGAGTTGCGCGCCCTGTGGTCCAGCACCACCTCCACGCGCGAACAGCTCGCCGCCGATCTGCAGGCCTGGTGCCGTCGCGCCGAGGAAAGCGGCATCACCGCCCTGCGCGACTTCTCCATCAAGCTGCGTTCGGCGCACGCCTGACCGTTTTGCCCGGGGATGTCCACCCGGGCTCAATGAAAAAAGGTTCTTCGCGCGATCTGGGGGAAGTAGTGGTTGACGGTTCGGAGGTTGGTAGATTGGCAGTGGCCAAACAAACCGATCCCCTTCCTCTTCCCCGTCATGTGCGATGCTATGTTGGGCGTGGTCTTC
>NZ_JAQVEJ010000045.1 GCF_028698005.1 Hydrogenophaga sp. | reverse complement strand
CAGATGGCCCTGATGGTGAAAGCGTCACCCGAGGGGGCGGGCCTTGCATTCAACGAGATCAAGCGCCTGCTGATGCTGACCATCGATGTGATCGTGCACATCCAGGCCCATGCCGGGCGGCGCCAGATCACGGGCATCGACTTCGACCCGCAGCGCAGGCGGCGGGTGGCGGCGGACTGATGCCTGATTCGCGCCGGCTCAGTCTTGTCTCAATCAGGGGGAAATCCATATGCAATGCAATCATCGATGGGCGAGCGGCCTGCTGCTGGCCGGCCTTACCTGTGTGTCACCGGCACAGGATGTGCCGCCGGATCGACCTTCTGTCACACCGGCGGCCATGCGCGGGGTGTGGGTCGAGGCGTCGGACCTGGGCCAGCATCACTGCCTGCAATACCGCCTGCGGCGCTCAGGTGAACTGGTGCCGGGCACCCTGGTGATTGCTGACCGGCAGATCGCCGAGGCGAGGCAGGGCGTTCAGGAGGATGTGCTGTTCCTGACCGCCGTGAACTCATTGGCTGACGGCGCCTGGCAGGTGACGGGCTTGCTCGATGTGTACCCGTACGACGGCCTCAAGGCTCTGGTGACCTACGGGTTCACGGTCCGCGGCAATACGCTGTACCGGTCGGGTACGCAGACCGCGGGTGACCAGGCCTTCATGCAGACACAGGCTTATGAGCGCTGCCTGTGATCGGAGCACCGTTCGGGAGCCGGCGCAGCCAGCCCGGCTGATGCCATTGATCAGCGAAACTTGCCTGCATGGCATGGAACTGCTGCAGATGCAGCCTTTCAGGACCCGGCAGGCGCGCCTGCGGATCGCCCTGCTGACCGACTGATCGACCATGGACAAGCGCAAGGCCTGGATAGGCGTACTGGTGCTGGTGCTGGGCCTGCTGGTGGGTGCCTATGTCAGCGGCGCCGTGCTGTTCTGGCGGCTGGGGTTATCTCTGGCATCCCTGGATCTGACCAGTTATGCACGCTACTGGTGGGCATATCGGGACCATGCCCTGCATGGCAGCGTGATCCGCAGCAGCGGCCTGCTGGGATTCGGTCTGCCGCTGTTGCTGGCACTCGGGGCGGCCGGGCCGGCCTGGCTCCAGCGCAAGGGCAAGCTGTACGGCGACGCGCGCTTTGCCTGTCTGCGCGACCTGCGCAAGCGCAACATGCTCAAACCCGACGACACCGCCATCGTCGTCGGCAAGAAGGAGGGGCGCTACGTCTATTTCAACGGCCAGCAATTCGCGCTGCTGGCCGCACCGACGCGCTCGGGCAAGGGGGTGGGCGTGGTGATCCCAAATCTGTTGAGTTACCGGGGATCGGTGGTGGTGCTGGACATCAAGCAGGAGAACTTCGATCTGACCAGCGGCTTCCGGGCGCGCCATGGGCAATCGGTGTACCTGTTCAACCCGTTCGCGGAAGATCTTCGAACCCATCGCTGGAACCCGCTGGGGTATGTCTCCGAGGATCCGCACTTCCAGGTCAGCGATGTGCAGAGTATCGCGGCCATGCTCTACCCGGTGTCGGACCATGCCAAGGACCCGTTCTGGGCGCATCAGGCCCAGAACGCGTTTGTGGCGGTGGCGCTGTATGCCTTCGAGCAAGCGGCCTATCTCGCCAGGAACTATCTCGGCGGCGCCCCTGGTACACCCACGATTGGTGATCTGTACCGCCTCGTCTCGGGTACCGGCACCGGCCAGAGCATGCGCGAGCACCTGGGTGCCCTGGCCCGCTGGCCGCACCTGAGCACCAGCGCGAAGTCGGCTTTTGCCACCTTGCTGGGCCAGGCCGACGAGACGTTTGCCAGCATCATGGGGACGTTCAAGGAACCCCTGAACCCCTGGCTCAATCCGGTGGTTGATGCCGCGACGAGTGCAAACGATTTCGACCTGCGGGACGTGCGCCGTCGCAAGATGAGCATCTACGTGGCGATCCAGCCCAACAAGCTGGCCGAGTCTCGCCTGATCCTCAATCTGTTCTTCAGCCAGCTCATCAACCTGAACACCCGCGTACTGCCGCAGGCGAACCCGGCGCTGAAACACCAATGCCTGTTGCTGATGGACGAGTTCACAAGCATCGGCCGCGTGGACATCATTGCCCATGCGGTGGGGTTCATGGCGGGGTACAACCTGCGTCTGCTGCCGGTCATCCAGAGTCTGTCGCAGCTGGAATCCGTCTATGGCAAGGAGCAGGCGCGCAACATTGTCACAAACCATGCGTTGCAGATCGTTTTCTCACCGCGCGAGCAGCGCGATGCGAATGAATACAGCGAAATGTTGGGATACACCAGCGTGACCAAGGGCAGCGTCAGCCGCAGCCGCTCCCGGGAGCGCAGCTACACGCGCAGCGAAAGCGAGGAGCGCCGGGCCCTGATGCTGCCCCAGGAGCTCAAGGCCATGGGCGACGACAAGGAGATCCTGCTGGTGGAGGGCATGGCGCACCCGGTGATGGCCGACAAAATCCGCTACCACCAGGAGCCGGCGTTCAAGGAACGGCTGCTGCCCAGGGTGGAGGTGCCTTGCCTGGTGCTGGGCAGCCACCGCGCGAGCACACCGGGCTGAGCGGCGTCCCGGTGGAATTCGGGGGCACCCTGGCGCGGCGGGATCCATTCAAGGGCTCAGGCCGCCCCTAAAATGGCGGCTATCTATGGCAAGACAATATTTCGGCACCGACGGTATTCGTGGCACCGTCGGTCAGGCGCCGATCACTCCGGATTTCGCGCTGCGGTTGGCCCATGCGGTGGGGCGCGTGCTGCATCGCGATGGCGGTCGCCCCACGGTGTTGATCGGCAAGGACACGCGCATTTCAGGCTACATGCTTGAATCGGCGCTGGAGTCCGGCTTCAACTCGGCCGGCGTGGACGTGCTGCTGCTGGGGCCGTTGCCGACGCCGGCCGTGGCCTATCTGACACGGGCCCAGCGCGCCAGCCTGGGCGTGGTGATCAGTGCCAGCCACAACCCCTACGCCGACAACGGCATCAAGTTCTTCAGTGCGCAGGGCACCAAGCTGCCTGACGCCTGGGAGGAGGCCGTGGAGGCCGCTCTGGCGGAGGCGCCGGTGTGGGCCGATTCGGCCAACCTGGGCAAGGCGCGCCGGCTGGACGACGCGGCGGGGCGCTACATCGAGTTCTGCAAGAGCAGCTGTCCGCACCAGTTTTCGCTCAAGGGCCTGAAGATCGTGGTCGATGCGGCACACGGCGCCGCGTACCACATCGCGCCGGCCGTGTTCCACGAGCTGGGGGCCGATGTGGTGAAGATCGGCTGCGCGCCCGATGGCCTGAACATCAATCAGGGCGTGGGCGCCACCCACCCCGAGGCGCTCGTCGAGGCGGTCAAGGCCCACGGTGCCGACTATGGCGTGGCGCTGGATGGCGATGCCGACCGCTTGCAGATGGTGGATGCGACGGGCCGCCTGTTCAACGGCGACGAGTTGCTGTACCTGATCGCTGCCGACCGCATTGCGCGTGACATCGACGTGCCGGGCGTGGTGGGCACGCTCATGACCAACATGGCCGTGGAACTGGCGTTCCGCCGCAAGGGCGTCGAGTTCGTGCGTGCCAAGGTGGGCGACCGTTATGTCCTGGAGGAACTGAACCGCCGTGGCTGGACGCTGGGCGGGGAGGGCTCGGGGCACCTGCTGGTGCTCGACCGCCACACCACGGGTGACGGACTGGTCTCGGCCCTGCAGGTGCTGCACGCCTGCGTCGACAGCGGCAAGAACATGGCGCAACTGCTCAGCGGCATCGACCTGTTCCCGCAGGTGCTCATCAACGTGCGGCTGCAGCCCGGCCAGGACTGGAAGGCGAACACGCGCCTGTCCGATGAAACGGCCAAGGTCGAGGCGGAACTGGGTGATCGGGGCCGCGTGCTGATCCGGGCCAGTGGCACCGAGCCGCTGCTGCGGGTGATGGTCGAGGCGCAGGACGCCGGGCAGGCCAAGGCCTGTGCCGAGCGCCTGGCAGAGGCGGTCCGTCAGGGGGGGTGATGGCGGCAGCATTTTCTGTCCGCAAGGCCGATTACGCTGACCCGTCCGATGCCGAGGCCATCGTGATGCTGCTCGATGCCTATGCGCGCGACCCGGCCGGCGGCGGTGAGCCACTGTCGGACTATGCGCGTGCGCATCTGGTGCCCGAACTGGCAGCCCGTCCGCATGCCTACAGCATCCTGGCCTTTGACGGCAAGGCCCCCGTGGGCCTGGTCAATTGCATCGAAGGATTCTCCACTTTCAAGTGCCGGCCGCTGGTCAATGTGCACGATGTGGCGGTACTGGCCAGCCACCGGGGCAGGGGCATTGCTCAGGTGATGCTGGAAGCGGCGGAAGTCGAGGCGCGCGAGCGCGGTGCGGTGAAGATGACGCTGGAAGTCCTCTCGGGCAACACCCCGGCACTGACGCTGTACCAGCGCATTGGCTATGCCGGCTACCAGCTCGATCCGGCCATGGGAACCGCACAGTTCATGCAGAAATGGCTGTGAGGGATTGGCCTGCCCGGAGGGACTCGAACCCCCGACCTGCTGCTTAGAAGGCAGCTGCTCTATCCAGTTGAGCTACGGGCAGACGGAGCCAAAGAGACCCCGACAAGGACGAAAGGCCCACTCAGTGGGCCTTTCGTTATGGGGTGGTCGGAGCGGCGGGATTCGAACTCGCGACCCTCTGCTCCCAAAGCAGATGCGCTACCAGGCTGCGCTACGCTCCGACTGAATGTGCCATTGTACCTGCTCCGCGCCCCGGTTTTTGCGGCGCGCTGCGTTTATCGGCGAGCGTACTGCTGTTCGCCGAACAGGATGGAGCGCGACTGCTCGTCGGTGACGGGTCTGCGCGCCTCGGCCAGCACCGCCACACCCCGTTGTACGGCGGGTCGCTCGGTGATGCGGTCGAACCAGTCCTTCAGGCGCGGGTAGTCGGCCCAGTCGATGCCCTGGTTCTGCCAGCTGCGCAGCCAGGGGAAGATGGCGATGTCGGCGATGGTGTACTGGTTGCCGGCGATGAACTTGCGGTCCTTCAGGCATCGGTCCATCACGCCGTACAGGCGCCGAGCCTCATTGGTGTAGCGGTTGATTGCGTACTCGACCTGCTCGGGCGCGTAGATGCGGAAGTGGTGCGCCTGGCCCAGCATCGGGCCCACGCCGCCCATCTGGAACATCAGCCATTGCAGCACTTCGAACTTCTGGCGGTCCGAGCGGGGCAGGAGCTTGCCGAACTTGGATGCGAGGTAGACGAGGATGGCGCCCGACTCGAACAGGCTGATCGGCTTGCCGTCCGGGCCATTCGGATCGGTCATGGCCGGGATCTTGTTGTTCGGGCTGATGGCCAGGAAGGCAGGGTTGAACTGGTCACCTTTGCCGATGTCGACCGCGTGGACCTGCCAGTCACGGCCGAGGCGCTGGCCGCATTCCTCCAGCATGATGTGAACCTTGTGGCCGTTGGGGGTGGGCCAGGAATAGACGTCGATCATCGGCAGACTCCTTCAATGCAACAGGGGGCCGAAGCCCCCTTCAGACGGCACCAGGCACTGTCAGCAGCCGCGGGTGACGGGCATCTCCACCTCGCCCCGGGTAGCCATGTGCTTGGCCAGTTCCAGCTTGGCGATGGCGTTGCGGTGGACCTCGTCGGGGCCGTCGGCCAGACGCAGGGTGCGCTGGTTGGCATAAGAGTATGCCAGCGGGAAGTCGTCGCTGACGCCGCCACCGCCGTGCGCCTGGATGGCCATGTCGATGATCTCGCACGCCATGCTGGGTGCCACCACCTTGATCATGGCGATCTCGGCCTTGGCCACCTTGTTGCCCACCGTGTCCATCATGTAGGCGGCCTTCAGGGTCAGCAGGCGTGCCTGCTCGATCTTGATGCGCGCATCGGCGATGCGCTCGTGCCACACCGACTGGGACGAGATCGGCTTGCCGAAGGCCACGCGGCTGCTCAGGCGCTTGCACATGAGTTCCAGGGCGCGCTCGGCGGCGCCGATGGAGCGCATGCAGTGGTGGATGCGGCCCGGCCCCAGGCGCCCCTGGGCGATCTCGAAGCCGCGGCCTTCGCCCAGCAGCAGGTTGCGAGCGGGCACGCGGACGTTGCGCAGCACCACCTCCATGTGGCCGTGCGGTGCGTCGTCGTAGCCGAACACGCTCAGCGGCCGCACCACCTCGACACCCGGCGAGTTGGCCGGCACCACGATCATGCTCTGCTGCGAGTGGCGCGGCGCTTCGGGGTCGGTCTTGCCCATGACGATGTAGACCGCGCAGCGCGGGTCGCCGGCGCCGGACGACCACCACTTGCGGCCGTTGATGACGTAGTCGTCGCCGTCGCGCTCGATGCGGCACTGGATGTTGGTGGCATCGGAGGAGGCCACCTCGGGCTCCGTCATCAGAAAGGCCGAGCGGATCTCGCCCCGCAGCAGGGGTTCGAGCCATTCGTCCTTGATCTCCTCACTGGCGTAGCGCTCCAGCGTCTCCATGTTGCCGGTGTCGGGCGCCGAGCAGTTGAAGACTTCGGCGGCAAACGGCACGCGGCCCATGATCTCGCACATCGGTGCGTATTCCAGGTTGCTCAGACCTTCGGGCGCGCGCTTGCTTTGCGGCAGGAACAGGTTCCAGAGCCCGGCTTCGCGGGCTTTGGGCTTGAGCTCCTCGATCAGGGTCGTGGGTATCCACGCGTTGCCCTTGGCGCGGTTGGCCGCGATTTCAGCGAAGAAGCGTCCTTCGTTCGGGTAGATGTGTTCGTCCATGAAGGCGAGCAGACGCTCGCGCATCGCCTTGACCTTGTCGCTGTAATCGAAATGCATGAAAGTGTCCTTGGGTCAGGTCGTGGAAAAAAAGGGGCAGGCCTTGCTCAGGCCTGTTGCGCGAACTGCCAGGCCATGACGGCCAGGGGGCGCGCACTTTGCGCCGAGGCGCGGGCCTGGGCGCTGGCGGCGGTGCCGGCCTCCACACGTTTGGCGATGCCTTGCAGGATGGCGGCCAGCCGGAACATGTTGTAGGCCAGGTAGAAGTTCCAGTCGGCCTTGAGTTGCGCCGGCGTGGCAAAGCCCGTGCGCTCGCAGTAGCGGGCGATGTACTCGTCTTCCGACGGGATACCCAGCGCCGGCAGGTCCAGACCGGCAATGCCGCGAAAGGCCCCCGGCGGGATGTGCCAGGACATGCAGTGGTAGCTGAAGTCGGCCAGCGGATGCCCGAGCGTGGACAGTTCCCAGTCGAGCACGGCCAGGATGCGCGGCTCGCTCGGATGGAACATGAGGTTGTCCAGGCGGTAGTCGCCATGCACGATGGAAACCATGGATTCGTCGCGCGCCATAGCCGGTATGTGACCGGGCAGCCACTCGATGAGTTTCTCCATCTCGGCAATCGGCTGCGAAAGCTCGCCGGCTCCATCGGCCGAGGCCTGGTATTGCCGGGTCCAGCGGTTGATCTGGCGCTCGAAGTAGTTGCCCGGTTTGCCGTAGTCGGCCAGGCCGATTTCGGCAGGCCGCACAGTATGCAGGGCGGCCATGACGCGGTTCATCTCGTCGTAGATCGCGCCGCGCTGCTCGCGGCTGGCGTCGGGCAGCGACTGCTCCCACAGCACGCGGCCCTCAATGCACTCCATGACGTAGAACGCGCGGCCGATGACGGATTCGTCCTCACACAGCACGAGCATCTTCGCCACCGGCACATCCGTTCCGTGCAGGGCGCTCATGACGCGGTACTCGCGCTCGATGGCGTGCGCGGAGGGCAGCAGCTTGGCGACCGGCCCGGGTTTGGCGCGCATCACGTAGGCACGCTGCGGCGTGACGAGCTTGTAGGTCGGGTTGGACTGGCCGCCCTTGAACATCTCGACGCCCAGCGGACCGGCGAAGCCGGGCAGGTGCTCGCCGAGCCAGGCCTGCAGGGCCGCGGTGTCGAAGGCGTGCTGGCCGGAAACCGGGCGGGTACCGGTGAACTGTGTGTTGTCGCTCATAACGGAATCCTGCCAGGGATGGAAAGACCCGCGACGGCAGGCGCAATCGCGAAGGGTGCCTCCTTGCCAGGCGGCGCAGAGGACCGTCTCAGGCTTCGATGATGCGCATCAGCACGGCGCGGTTGCGGATGACCAGGCCGCCTTGTTCGATGCGGATCGCATCTTCGCGTTCCATGGCCTTGAGTTCCTGGTTCACCCGTTGGCGCGAGGCACCCAGCAACTGGGCCAACTCCTCCTGAGCCAGTTGCAGGCCGATGCGCATCTCGTTGCCGTCGGCCAGGCAGGGCACGCCGTAGCTGCGCACCAGATGCAGCAATTGCTTGGCCAGTCGCGCGCGCAGCGGCAGCGTGTTGAGGTCTTCGACCAGGCCGAACAGGGTGCGGATGCGGCGTGCCTGCAGGCGCATCAGCGCTTCGTACAACTCCACGTGCGTGGCCAGGATTTTCTGGAAGTCGTTGCGGGCCACGCACAGCATGGTGGTGTGCCCGTGGGCATAGGCGTCGTGGGTGCGGCGGTCGCCGTCGAACATGGCCACATCGCCGAACCAGACACCCGGCTCGACGTAGGTCAGCGTGATCTGCTTGCCCGACAGCGAGGTCGAGCTCACACGCACCGCACCCTTGGCCACGGCCGACCATTCGGAGGGCGGGTCGCCGCGTGCGACGATCAGGTCGCCGTCTTTGAAGCGTTTGACGTAGGCGCATCGGAGGATGTCGTGCCGCAGAGAAGGAGAGAGACTTTGGAACCAGCGACCACCATTGATCGCGTCGCGTTCTTCCATTGTCAGAATCGGTTCGTCCATGGGCTGTCTTATGAGTGACTGGTGATGCCCGTGACTGTCACCCCAGGGACGCCGCGGGCTCGGAAGCGTCAAGTGGGCAGAACTAGCGGTACTGGGGCTGGCGGCGCTCCAGGAAGGCCTGGATGCCTTCGCCGCCGTTGCCATGATGGAGATTGCGAACGAAGTGGTCGCGTTCAGAGGCCAGTTGCGTGTGCAAAGGCACGGTGAGCGCTTCGTTGGCCAACTCCTTGATGCTGGCCAATGCATTGGGCGCGCGCTGGTTGAGCCGCTCGACCAGTGCCAGCGCGTCGGACAGGGCCGCCGCCGGCTCGGCCACCCGCGTGACCACACCGAGCTGGTGCAGGCGCTCTGCGCTGGCTCGTTCGCCCAGGAGCAGCAGTTCCAGGGCGGTGGCGCGTGGCACGGCGCGCATCAGGCTCCAGCTGGCGCCACCATCGGGCGACAGCGCGACACTGCTGTAGGCCATCACGAAGATGCTGTCGCGTGCCGCGACGATCAGGTCACAGGCCAGAGCGAGCGAGAAGCCGGCGCCGGCGCAGGCACCTTCGACGGCGGCGATGACCGGCTTGGGGCAGGCATGAATGGCCTCGATCCAGTGGTTCAGCCCTTCGTTGCTGCGGGCCTGTACCTCAGGGGGCTGCTGGCGATTGCCCAGCAGGCGCTGCAGATTGCCGCCTGCGCAGAAATGCGCGCCCTCGCCGGTGATGATGACCGAACGGACATCGGGATTGGATTCCGCCGCTGTCAGGGCCTCGACGCCGGCGGCGTAGATCTCGGGCCCAAGGGCATTGCGGCTTTCCGGGTTGCTGATGGTCAGGACCAGGGTCTGGCCCTGACTGTGGCTCTTGAGGCTGGCGCCCATGGTGTCTTGTCTCCTGTTGTGGTGTTGGGGTGGTGGGTGCCGCTCAAATCTCTTCGTGCAGCAGGCTCAGGCCCAGGGCGCCGCGCCGGCGCAGCCAGGGCGATGGGCGGTAGCGCGGATCACCATACACCGTCTGCAGATTGAACAGGACCTCGAGCACATTGGTCGGGCCGATGTGGTCGCCCATGGCCAGCGGCCCCATCGGGTAACCCAGACCCAGCGTGACGGCCAGATCCAGGTCTGCCGGCGTGCAGATGCCTTGCTGGCACATGTCGGCAGCGATGTTGATGATGGTGGCCACCACGCGTTGCGTGACGAAGCCGCCGCTGTCGCGGATCACGCTGACCGGTTTGCCGTCCGTGGCGAACAAGGCGTGAGCCGCATCGCGCATGTCAGGCCGCGTGGCCGGGTTGGTGGCCAGCACACGGCGCTTGGTCGCGCTGTCATCGAGCAGCATGTCGATGCCGATGGTGCGCGTGGCGTCGAGCCGTTCGACGGCGGCCAGCGTGGTCACGTCCATGCCCAGCGGTGCCACCAGGATCAGCGCCTGCTCGGACGGGGTCTGCGCGGTTTCGATGCGGGCACCAAACTGTTTGAGCAGCTGGTACAGCGCCTGCCGGCGCGCGGCCTTGGGCGATACCCACACCGGTGGCAGCGACGCGACCGCCGGCACAGGTGGCTCTGCGGGCACTTCGGCCTTGCCATCGGTATAGCGGTAAAAGCCTTCGCCGACCTTTTTGCCCACAATCCCGCCGGCCAGACGCTGCGCCGTGATCACGCTGGGGCGGTAGCGCGCTTCCTCATAGTATTGGTGGTAGATCGACTCCATCACCGGGTGAGACACGTCCAGTGCCGTCAGGTCGAACAGCTCAAAGGGACCGAGCCGGAAGCCCATCTGGTCCTTGAGGATGCGGTCGATGGTGGCGAAGTCGGCCACCTTCTCGCCCACCGTGCGCAGGGCCTCGGTACCATAGCCGCGCCCGGCGTGGTTGACGATGAAACCGGGTGTGTCCTGCGCCGCCACCGGCGTGTGGCCGAACTGGCGTGCATAAGCGGTCAACTGCTGGCACACGGCAGGGTCGGTTTTCAGGCCGGCAATCACTTCCACCACTTTCATCAGCGGCACAGGATTGAAGAAGTGGTAGCCCGCAAAGCGTCCCGGCCGGTGCAGACCGGCGGCGATGGCGGTCACGGACAGCGAGGAGGTGTTGGTCGCCAGGACGGCATCGTCGGCCACGATGTCTTCGAGTTCACCGAACAACTGCCGCTTGAGGTCGAGCTTTTCGACCACAGCTTCCACCACCAACTGGCAAGAAGCCATGTCGGACAGCGAGCCGGCCACCTTCAGTTGGGCACTCCATGTCCGGGCCTGTCCCTGGGCAATCTTGCCTTTGTCCTCCAGCTTCTGCCACGCTCCCTCAATGGCTTTCTTGGCGGTCTCGGCTGCACCGGCCTGGACATCGAGCAACATCACTTCGCTGCCGGCCTGTGCTGCCATTTGGGCGATGCCCCGTCCCATGGCACCCGCACCGATCACCCCAACTTTGCTGAAAATAATTTGCATATTTAAGTATTATTTCGCGGATAAAAGCGGCAGATTATGACAAAATGTACAAATCCCAAACAAAAGGACATGCGACGTGCGCCATTATTGGCTGGGCTCCATTTTGCTATCAACCACGCTGGGCAGCCCCGCGGCGACGCTCGGCTCGCACAATGGAGCAGCGTTGCTGGGGCGCCCGCTGGATTTTCGGGTGCATGTCACGCTGGCACCGGGCGAGAACCCCGGCGCGCTGTGCGTCAAGCCCGATGTGTTCTATGGGGACAGCCAGGTACTTGCCAGCAATGTGACGAGTTCACTGCAGGCTGGCGCATCCGGGACCGACGCCATACTGCACATCCGGTCGTCACAGCCCGTCAACGAACCGATCGTCACCGTCACCGTTGGTATCGGATGCACGTCGATCTTTTCCCGGCGCTATGTGCTGCTGGCCGATCCGGTCAGCGAGGCGGTGATCGCACGCGAGCGGCCGGAGGAGGGCACCGCGACGTCGATGGCACCATCGGCGAATGTGCCGATGGTGGCCTTGCCAGGCAGTGCGGGTGCGCCCGCCATGCCCCCGCGCCCGTCTCGCGCCGCCAATCAGGCAACCCCGCCGGTGGCGGCACCGAAGGCCGGGCCGCGTACCAGCCTGGTGCGCCAATCCGCGCCCGCTTCGGCCAAACCGGCGGAGCACCGTCTTGAGTTGGACCTCCTCGACATCGACCTGACCGCCGAGCGCGATCCGGTGCTCCGGCTGACGCCCCGGTTGCTGTCCGATCCGGAGGCGACCAACCCCGACGCACGGCTGGCTGCAATCCAGTTGTGGAAGGCCATCAACGTGGCGCCGGACACCATCTTGCGCGACCAGCAGCGGCTGGAGACGCTGGAGACCGAATCGAAGGCCTGGCGCGAACGGGAGGCCCGCCAGCGCGCGCAGGTGGAGGTGCTCGAAGCCCGTCTTCAAACAGGCGAGCGCTGGCGCTGGATCGGCTATGTGCTTGCCGGTGCGATGCTGTTGGCACTGTTGCTGGTCGTGACACTGTGGCGCCGGCGTGCAGCGCCCCAGGGCGAAGACACCGGCGTGCCGTCCTGGGCGGGCGCAGCGGTGGGGCGTGGTGCCTCCCGAACCGACGGGGCTGTGACCGCCTTGCCGCGCACGCGCAAGGTCAGTCGGCGCCCAGCCACGCCAGTCGATATCGAACTGACCCTGGGAGACGACGACTTTTCACCGGGCGATGTGTTGTCGTCGACTCAGGCGGCGGTGAAATCGAACCGTCCGGCACCGGCTGGGGTGGGGGGCGGACTGGCCCCGGCGCCGGCACCGGCGAGCGCCGCCCGGTCGCTGGCGACCGAGGAACTTTTTGATGTCCAGCAGCAGGCCGACTTCTTCATGTCGCTTGGTGAGCACGAGCAGGCCATCCGTGTCCTGCGCGAACACCTGGACGAAAGCCACGAACCGAGCCCGCTGACCTATCTCGACCTGTTCAAAATCTACCACCTGCTGGGCCATCGCGATGCATACGAAGCCCTGCGAGCCGACTTCAACCAGGTGTTCAATGCCGGCGCGCCACCGTTCGAGCAATACTCGACCCACAGTCGCGGACTGGAGTCGTACGAAAAAGCATTCAGCCGGATCCAGGCACTCTGGCCCCAGCCGAAGGTGCTGGAGGTGATCGAGCGGTCCATCTTCCGCGACAACCATGCCGCCGACGAAGAAGTCTTCGACCTGGAAGCCTACCGCGAGTTGCTGCTGCTGCACGCCCTTGCCAAGGACATGATCCAGCGTGAAGCCTCGCAAGGTGACATGCCCAACGACTTCCAGCACACCGCGCTCAAACCCCTGAACGCTGCCGCATCCCGGGCACCGGGTGCGCCAGAGCCGGAACGCGAGGCTTGGCCGGACAAGACGTCCGAATTCCTGAGCGATGACCTGGCGCCTGTATCGCCCAATGCTGGTCTGGATATCGATCTGGATGACCTGGCAGATGCTGACGTGTTCGACATCGCTTTGACCGAGGATCCGGCGCCTGAGGCGCCGATGGCCGGTACACGGCAGGTGCCTGCAGGCGATATGTCCGACAACCTGATCGATTTCGAATTGCTGGATTTCCTGCCACCGGACAGGGGCGATCAGAGCGCAGGTCGGCCATAGACCGCCACCCCCGCAAGCAGAGGGGCCAGCGGCGATGGGTTCCGCTTTATCGGCGTACCTGCAGTGCGCCCGGGTTGACCACGTTGGTCGGCGTCCCCTTGATGAAGTTCACCACGTTGTCGAAGGCGGATGAAAACAGGATCTCGTAGTTGTCTTGTTCCACGTAGCCAATGTGCGGTGTGCAGATGCAGTTTTCCAGCCGCAGCAGGGCGTGCCCTTGCAGGATGGGTTCGGACTCGAACACGTCAATGGCCGCCATGCCCGGCCGGCCGCGGTTCAGGGCGGTCAGCAAGGCCTCGGGCTCGATCAGCTCGGCGCGCGAGGTGTTCACCAGCAGGGCGGTGGGCTTCATGCAGGACAGATCATCAAGCGTGACACAGCCGACGTTGCTCTCGCTCAGGCGAAGGTGCAGCGACAGCACGTCGGCCTCCTCAAACAGGGCCTGGCGGGTGGGCGTCACTTCGAAGCCGTCGTTGATGGCTCGCTGGCGGGCATCGTCGCTGCCCCAGACCAGCACGCGCATGCCGAAGGCACGGCCGTAGCCCGCCACAAGCGAGCCGATGCGGCCGTAGCTCCAGATGCCGAGCGTTCGCCCGCTGAGCACGGTGCCCAGACTGAAGTTCGGTGGCATGGACCCCGACTTCAGGCCAGACTGCTGCCAGGCGCCGTGCTTGAGGTTGGACACATACTGCGGTATGCGCCGCATGGACGACATGATCAGTGCCCAGGTGAGTTCTGCGGTGGACACGGGCGAACTCAGCCCTTCACAAACGGCAATGCCGCGTTCGGTACAGGCCTGGATATCGAGGTGTTTGCCCACACGTCCGGTCTGGACAATCAGCTTCAGGCGGGGCAGCTTCTCAACCAGTTGCCTGGTGATCGCCGTGCGCTCGCGGATGAGCACCAGAACGTCCGCATCACGCAGCCGAACCGCCAGTTGCCCGACACCCTTGACCGTGTTGGTGAACACCTTGGCGGGATAGGGCTCGAGCTTGTCGGCGCAGCGCAGCTTGCGCACAGCATCCTGGTAGTCGTCAAGAATGACAATGTTCATCCGGGTATTGTGCACTCCCCCTTGCGCCGCCGAGCGGTACCTGGAGAGGGGCGACACCTGCGGCCGGATGCGTCGCGCGTGCGCGCTGTCGGTGTATGTGCTCTCGTGATTGAAGGGTTCAGGCGCGGCTGGTACGGGCTTCCATGGCGGCCAGGCGTTCGAGCTCCGCACAGACGTCGGCCATGCGGCCCGAGATGACCACCCGTGCGCCCGGGCGGCGGGGCAGGACAATGGGTTGTTCGGGGGTGTGGATGACCCGCACCGGCAGTGGTGCCCGGGCATCGGTGCACTGGGCCGCAGCAGTGCGCTTGCCGGTGCCGTCAACGGGCGCAGCCGGCACACCGCCGATCTTGTTGCGGGTCTTGCCCAGCCAGCCGGCGCGCTGGAACGAGCGCAGGCAGTGCGCGACCAGTGGCGGAGCATGCTGCACAGTGACCTGGGGCGGCAGCAAGCTGTCGATGATCTGCAGGGGCGCGCGCCAGCTGCTGGGTTTGTTGAAGCGAAATCCCATGTGAAACTCCTCGATAGGCGTTGAACACAGGCGAGATTGGGCAACAGCCGACCCCACAGGGTTGCGCGGCGGTGTCCCGCGACGCAACGCCCGCCACCTGCAAGGCCGGTTGAACGAGTCAGATCACGAAGCTGTTGCGGATCAGGCCAACGGCCAGCCCCTCGATCTCGAAAGGTTCGTCGTTACTGACCACGATGCTGCGGTAATCGGGGTTTTCGGCGATCAGCTCGATGTGGTCCGGGTGGCGCATGAAACGCTTGACGGTGACGTCGTCACCCAGACGGGCCACGACGATCTGCCCATTGCGTGCCTCGCGTGTGGACTGCACCGCCAGCAGATCGCCGTCCATGATGCCGGCGTCACGCATCGACATACCACGAACCCGCAGCAGGTAGTCGGGTTGACGGGCAAACAGGCTGCTTTCGACGTGATAGGTTTGATCCACGTGCTCTTGCGCGAGGATGGGCGAGCCTGCCGCGACGCGGCCGATCAGAGGCAGGGCCAACTGTGCGAGGCCGGGCAGTGTAAGCTGGCGGGCCGCGTTGATCGATCGCAGGTCTTCGCTGCGCAGACGGATGCCACGCGAGGTTCCGCTGAGCAGTTCGATCACGCCCTTGCGCGCCAGTGCCTGCAGATGCTCTTCGGCGGCATTGGCCGATTTGAAGCCCAGCTCGCTGGCAATCTCGGCACGGGTCGGTGGCGCACCGGTGCGCGCGATGGCCGTCTGGATCAGCGTCAGGATCTGTTGCTGGCGCGCAGTGAGTTTGGGGGTGGTCGGCAGTTCGGACATGGAAGCCTCGTTGGGAGCTGTTTGAATATCCAGTACCTGTATTTTTCATCAGCTCGAGAGGAAATGCAAGTGAACCGTGAGGAATCAGTGAAGAAAGTGGTCGTGCTGGGCACGGGGGGGACGATCGCCGGGCGCGCCCAGAGCGTCACGGATGAAATTGGCTACACCGCTGGTGTGGTACCGGTGGCCGACCTGCTGGCCGGTCTGTCGCTGCCCGCCGGCCTGGTCGCCGAGCACGAACAGGTGGCGCAAACCGACAGCAAGGACATGACGCTGGCGATCTGGCAGCGGCTCGGGCAGCGTGTGGCACACCATCTGGCGAGACCGGAGGTCGCGGGCATGGTGATTACCCACGGCACCGATACCCTGGAGGAAACCGCCTGGTTTTTGCATCAGGTACTGGCGCCGACCAAGCCGGTGGTGCTGACATGCGCCATGCGCCCGGCAACGGCGCTCATGCCCGATGGGCCGCAGAACCTCAACGATGCCTTGCGTGTGGCGGCGGACGGGCGGATCGGCGGGGTGGTGGTGGTGTGCGCTGGCAGGCTGCACGCGGCGCAGGATGTGACCAAGGTCCATACCTGGCGTCTCGACGCTTTCGGGTCTGGCGACGCCGGGCCGCTGGGCGTGATCGAGGCCGGCGAGCTCCGGTTGTTCCGCCAGTCCGTTCCCGGCCGGGCCGATCCGGGCTTGTGGGCGCGGGTGCAGGGTGTGCGCGCCTTGCCCCGGGTCGAACTGGTGTTCAGCCACGCCGATGCCCAAGGCCATCTGGTGCGCAGCCTGCTGGCGGCCCCGGGGGGCGATATCCCGCCCTTGCGCGGGCTGGTTGTCGCCGGTACCGGCAATGGCACGGTGCACACGGCGCTGGCCGAGGCGCTGGAGGAGGCACAGGCGCAAGGGGTGGTGGTCTGGCGCGGCACCCGCTGTGCCCTCGGCCGGCCGGTGACCAGCGGGCGCAGCGGCGGCGACTGGCCCCTGGCCGAACCTTCGGTGATCAAGGCCCGCCTGTCGTTGGCGTTGGCGCTGCTATGAAAAAGAAAAAGCCCGGCGAAGCCGGGCCTGGTTCGAACCGGGCGGAAGCCCCCGGGTTCAGTCGGCCAGTGCCGCCAGCGCACGCGCGGTGATTTCCTCGACCGTTCCCGTGCCGCTGATGGCACGGTACTTGGGCGCGTTGGCGGGGTCCTGGCTGGCCCAACTGCTGTAGTAATCGACCAGTGGGCGGGTCTGGGCGCTGTAGACCTCCAGGCGCTTCTTGACGGTTTCTTCCTTGTCATCGTCGCGTTGCACCAGGGGTTCACCCGTCACGTCGTCCTTGCCCTCGACCTTGGGCGGATTGAACTTGACGTGGTAGGTACGGCCCGAGGCGGGATGGGAGCGGCGGCCGCTCATGCGCTCGATGATGGCGTCAAAGGGGACGTCGATTTCCAGCACGTAGTCCAGCTTCACGCCGGCGGCCTTCATGGCGTCGGCTTGCGGAATGGTGCGCGGGAAACCGTCGAACAGGAAGCCTTGCGCGCAGTCAGGCTGCGCAATACGTTCCTTCACCAGATTGATGATCAGGTCATCGCTGACCAGCCCGCCAGACTCCATCACCGCCTTGGCCTGCAGGCCCAGCGGAGTGCCGGCCTTGACGGCTGCACGCAACATGTCGCCGGTCGAGATCTGGGGAATGCCGTATTTCTGGCAGATGAACGTGGCTTGGGTGCCCTTGCCGGCGCCGGGTGCTCCCAGGAGAATGAGTCTCATCGGTTTCCTTTGTCTTTGATAGCGATTCGGTAGGGCTGCCGTCTCCAGGCAGCCGCAGCCGCCGGCCCTCAGCAGGCAGCCGAGTCAACCAACGAGGATAGCATGTGCTTATTGGCGTTGGCTTACAGGCTTGCCCGAATGATGGCGCGAACGCGCTCCAGGTCTTCCGGCGTGTCAACGCCAGGCCCCGGGCTGTCTTCGGCCAGGTGCACGGCGATGCGCTCGCCGTGCCAGAGTACCCGCAACTGCTCGAGCGACTCGCAGGTCTCCACGGCGGCCTGGCCCAGGCCAGGAAAACGGCGCAGAAACCCGGCGCGGTAACCGTAGATGCCGATGTGGCGCAGCGGCGGCGGATCGGACAAGGGGTCGCCGGCCGCGGGGGTGCCGGTCATGCCATCGCGCCACCATGGAATGGGTGCACGGCTGAAATACAGGGCCGTCGCCCGGTGGTCCGTGACCACCTTCACCACATTGGGGTTGAGAAATTCGCTCCACTGCCCGATGGGATGCGCCGCCGTACTCATGACGCAATCGCTGCGCTCGGCAAGCAGGCGCGCGACCGCACTGATCAGTGTGGCAGGGATCAGGGGTTCATCGCCCTGGACGTTGACCACGATGTCGTCGCCGTCGAGTCCGAGCAGGGCACAGGCCTCGGCCAGCCGGTCGCTGCCACTGGCGTGGTCCTGCCGGGTCAGTACGGCCTCGACGGCATGGCGCGCGCAGGCGTCGATGATGGCCGGGTCGTCGGCCGCGACCACGCAGCGCCGGGCACCGCCGAGCGCGGCCTGCCGTGCCACGCGCACGACCATGGGCAGGCCCTCGATGTCGGCCAGCGGCTTGTCGGGCAGGCGGGTCGAGGCCCGGCGTGCCGGAATCAGGACGGTGAAAGCGGGTTCGCTGGCAGCCGCGCCCGCGGGCGGTACGGCGGTGGGCCTCATGGTGCGCGTGGGGTCGGCGCGAGGGACTCGATTTCTTCGTCACTGAGGGTACGCGCCTCGTGCTCCAGGAGGATGGGCATGCCGTCGCGCACAGGGTAGGCCAGCCGGGCACTGCGCGAGACCAATTCCTGGCGTTCGCGGTCGAAGCGCAGCGGGCCCTTGGTCACGGGGCAGACCAGCATTTCAAGCAGTTTGGTGTCCATGGTCGGATGATAGTGCGCCGGCCGCGCAGGCAGCCAGCCGGGTGTCCAGCGCCTCGAAGAAGCGGGGATCGATGTCCGTGACGAGCGCAATGGCGCCCATGCGCCAGCGGTCGCGCCGGGGGTGGGCCTGCCACCAGGGAAACAGCTTGACCGCGTCCTTTTCGGTGCACAGGACAGTGCCTTCTACTGCCGACAATGCCTCTTCGAACACATCGGCCCGGGCATGGTCAGGCAGCGCGATCAGGCCGGAAGGCTGGATTCCCTGTTCGCGCAGCATGTCGAAAAAGACCTCAGGCCGCGCGATGCCGGCCAGCGCGGTCACAGGGGTGGTGTCCAGTGATGCCAGCGGGCTGGTGCTTCCGTCGGCCCAGTGCACCGTATCGCCCAGCCGGCGGCGGGCGTGAAAAAGAGGGATGCCCGGAACCTCAGGCAAGGGCCGTGCAGGACCAGGCCCGCGCCCCTGGCGCAACAGCAGATGGGGCGACAGCCTGTCGATGGCGCCTGGCGGCCAGGGCTCGCGCAGCGGCCCCGCAGGCAGCAGCCAGCCGTTGCCAACGCCCCGGTCGTCGAAGACGGCGATGGCAATGTCCCTCCCCAGGGCGTAGTGCTGCAGGCCGTCGTCGCAGACCAGCACGCTGATGTCGGGATGTCGCTCAAGGAGCATCCGGGCCGCCGCGACCCGATCGGCTCCCACACACACGGGAACGCCGGTGGCCTGCCGGATCAGCGACGGCTCGTCGCCATGCAGCACCGGGTCCGGCACCTGCGGCAGCAAAAGGACGTCATCGCCCCGCCGGCCGTAGCCGCGCGAGACCAGGCCGGGGCGGTGTCCGCGCGAGAGCAGGTGGCGGATCAGCGCGATGGCGGTGGGTGTCTTGCCTGCACCACCGGCGATCACGTTGCCCACGACGATGACGGGCACCGGCAAGCGGGATGTCCGGGTCGCGTCGGACAGGAACGCCGCGCGCCGCTGGCGCGCCAATCTGCCGTACAACCAGGCCAGTGGCAGCAGGGCGTGGGCAAGGGCGCCTCGCCGCTCGCTGGCCAGCCGCCACAGGGCAGACCAGCGGGCGGCTCGGCGGGGGGACGGCATGGAGGTCAGTGGCCGCCGCCGGGCCGCTGCGTGGCAAAGGTGATCTGGACCAGCCCGGCACGGCGCGCCG
>NZ_JAQVEJ010000044.1 GCF_028698005.1 Hydrogenophaga sp. | reverse complement strand
TCCAGCGCGTCCAGCACGGCCTTCAGCCGGCGTCCGGCCTGGGCGATGTCCGCGGGCGCCAAGGGTTCGCTGAGTGCCGTTTCCAGCTCGGCCTTTTCGGCGTTCAGGCTGGCCATGTGCCGCTCGGTCTGCTGCAACTGCTTGCGCAGGGGCTTGAGCCGATCGGCCAGTTGCTGGCGGCGCTGCGCCTCCTGGCGGCGTTGCTCGGCGCTGCCGCGCGGGCTGCCCGTGGGGGCGGGCGGCGACGGGCTGTTGGCGGCGGTGCCCGAACGGGCCTCCTGGCGCAGGGCTTCGCGCGACTGTTTGGCCACGTCGAGCAGGTAGCGCTGGTAGTCGTCGAGGTCGCCGTCGAAGGGGGCGATGCCGCCGCGCGAGACGAGCCAGAACTCGTCGCACACGGCGCGCAGCAACGCGCGGTCGTGGCTGACGAGCATGACGGTGCCGTCGAACTCGTTGAGTGCGACGGCCAGTGCCTCGCGCGTGGCCAGGTCGAGGTGGTTGGTGGGTTCGTCCAGCAGCAGCAGGTTGGGGCGCTGCCAGACGATCATGCAGAGCACCAGCCGGGCCTTCTCGCCGCCGCTCATGCTGCCCACGGCCTGCATCACCTGGTCGCCGCTGAAGTTGAAGCCGCCGAGGAAGTTGCGCAGCGCCTGCTCGCGGGTGTCCTGGCCGCTCAGGCGACCGCCGGCGGTGCACTCGCGCGCGAGCCGGATCATGTGCTGCAGCGGGTTTTCATCCGGGCGCAGCACGTCCAGTTCCTGCTGCGCGAAATAGCCGATGTTCAGACCCTTGCCTTCGGTGATCTGGCCCGCCAGCGGGGCCAGGTCGCGCGCGATGGTCTTCACCACGGTCGATTTGCCCTGGCCGTTGGCACCCAGGATGCCGATGCGCTGGCCGGCCAGCACCGAGCGGGTGACGCCGCGCACGATGGTGACGGGGGCATCCCCTTCGGCGGGTCCGGGGTAGCCGAAGTCCACGTCGCGCAGCGCGAGCATGGGGTTGGGCAGACTGGCCGGCTCGGCAAACTCGAAGCTGAACTCGGCGTCGGCGAGCACCGGTGCGATCTTCTCCATGCGCTCCAGTGCCTTGACGCGGCTCTGTGCCTGCCTGGCCTTGCTGGCCTTGGCCTTGAAGCGGTCGATGAACTTCTGCAGGTGGGCGATCTTTTCCTGCTGCTTGGCGTAACTGGCCTGCTGCAGTGCCATCTGCTCGGCGCGCATTTCCTCGAAGCGGCTGTAGTGGCCGCCGTAGCGCGTCAACCGGGCGTGTTCGATGTGGATCGTGACGTTGGTGACGGCATCGAGGAATTCGCGGTCGTGGCTGATGACCAGCAGCGTACCCTCGTAGCGTTTGAGCCAGCTTTCGAGCCAGACCAGGGCATCCAGGTCCAGGTGGTTGGTGGGCTCATCGAGCAGCAGCAGATCGCTCGGGCACATCAGGGCGCGGGCGAGCTGCAGCCGCATGCGCCAGCCGCCCGAGAAACTGTTGACCGGTTTGTCCAGCTCGTCCGACCGAAAGCCCAGGCCGAGGATCAGTGCCTGGGCGCGTGCCGTGGCATCGTGTTCGCCGGCGTCGTGCAGGTGCATGTAAGCGGTGGCCATGCGCTCGCCGTCGCCCGAGTCCTCGGCCTCGCGCACGGCATGACGGGCCTCCACCAGCCGGCTGTCGCCATCGATGACGAAGCCGGTGGCCGGCTGGTCGGTCTCTGGCATGTCCTGCGCGACCTGGGCCATGCGCCAGTGCGCCGGAATGTGGAAGTCGCCCCGGTCTTCGTGCAGCGTGCCGTCGAGCAGGCGGAACAGGCTGGACTTGCCGGCGCCATTGCGCCCGACCAGGCCGACCTTCTCGCCGGGATTGATGACGCAGGAGGCGCCATCGAGCAGGACCTTCGCACCGCGGCGAAGGACGATGTTCTGGAGGGTGATCATGCGAAAAAGAGGCCCAAGGCTTCGGCGGTGATGAGCAGCACCTGGTCATCGCCCGCGCTGGTGGGCAGCCAGACCGCGGCCAGCCCCGGGAATGCCCGTTCGAAATGCTCGCGCTCGTTGCCGATTTCCAGCACGATGACGCCATGGGGTGAGAGGCGGGCGGGCGCATCGGCGAGAAAGCGCCGGATGAAATCCATGCCATCGGCGCCACCGTCCATGTTGCCCGACAGCGCAATCTCCGGCTCGGCACGGTACTCGGGCGGCAGCGCAGCCATGCTGGTGGCGTTGACGTAGGGCGGGTTGCACAGGATCAGGTCCCAGGGGCCGGGGCAGGCGGCCAGGCCGTCGGACCGGACCAGCGTGATGCGCTCCTGCAAGCCGTGGCGCTGCACATTCAGACGGGCCACGTCCAGGGCATCGGGCGAGATGTCGGCACCGGTCACGCGCACGTCGGGCCAGGCCATGGCGGCCAGTACCGCCAGACTGCCGTTGCCGGTGCACAGGTCCAGCACCTCGCGCGTGTCCTCGGACAGCCAGGCGTCGAAACCACCATCGGCGATCAGCTCGGCGATGAAACTGCGCGGCACGATCACGCGCTCGTCCACGTGGAAGGGCACACCCTGCAGCCAGGCCTCGCCGGTGAGGTAGGCCGCCGGGCGGCGGGTCTCGATGCGGCGGGTGATGAGCTCGTCCACGGCCCGCGCGCCGGCGTCATCGACCTCGGTGGTGGCCAACGCGTCGAGGTCGGCGTCCAGCGGCAGGCCCAGGCGCCAGAGCACGAGCCAGATGGCCTCGTCGCGGGCGTTGCTGGTGCCATGGCCGAAGGCGACGCCGGCGGTGAGCAGGCGGCGCTCGGCGCCGGCGATGAGATCGGCAAGGGTCATGCGTGGGCCAGGTGCTCCAGCACCCGGCGGTAGATGTTCTTCAGCGGCTCGATGTCGGCCACGGCCACGTGCTCGTTGACCTTGTGGATCGTGGCGTTGGGCGGGCCCAGCTCGATGACCTGGGGACAGATGCGGGCGATGAAGCGGCCGTCGCTCGTGCCGCCGGTGGTCGAGAGCTCGGTCTCGAGGCCGGTCTCGGTGCGGATGGCCGCACGGACGGCGTCCACCAGCGTGCCCGGCGTGGTCAGGAAGGGCAGGCCGCCGACCGTCCAGGCCAGTTCGTAGTCCGTCCCGGCCTGCAGGCCATGGCGTGCCAGGATGTCGGACACCCGCTGCTGCAGGCCCTCGGGGGTGGACTCGGTGCAGAAGCGGAAGTTGAAATCCAGCACCACGGTGCCCGGGATCACGTTCGAGGCGCCGGTACCGCCGTGGATGTTGCTGACCTGCCAGCTCGTGGACGGGAAAAAGTCGTTGCCCTGGTCCCAGACGGTGGCAGCCAGTTCGGCCAGGACCGGCGCCAGCATGTGGATGGGGTTGCGCGCCAGTTGCGGGTAGGCGATGTGGCCCTGGATGCCCTTGACCGTGAGCCTGCCGCTCATGGTGCCGCGGCGGCCGTTCTTGATCATGTCGCCGGTGCGCTCGACCGAGGTCGGCTCGCCGACGATGCACCAGTCCAGCCGCTCGCCACGGGCCTGCAGGGCCTCGCAGACCTTGACCGTGCCGTCAATGGCCGGGCCTTCCTCGTCGCTGGTCAGCAGGAAGGCGATGTCAATGGAGGGGTGGGGGTTGGCGCGCACGAATTCCTCGCACGCCACCACCATGGCCGCGAGCGAGGCTTTCATGTCGCTGGCGCCGCGGCCGTACAGGCGCCCGTCGCGGTGGGTGGGTGAGAACGGGTCGCTGTCCCACTGCTCCAGCGGGCCGGTGGGCACCACATCGGTGTGTCCGGCCCACACGAGGGTGGGTTGCTGCCCGGTGCCCCGCCGTGCCCAGAGGTTGGCGACGCGGAAGTCGGCGGGCCCGCTGTCCAGGCGTTCACAGCGAAAACCCAGTGCGCCCAGGCGTTGGGCGATCAGATCGAGACAGCCCGCGTCCAGCGGTGTCACCGACGGCCGTGCGATCAGTTGCTCGGTCAGTTGCAGGGCGTCGGTCATCAGAATTTGACGTCGAGCGTGAACTCGGTAAAGGTGGCGTGGTCGCTGTGGTCTTCTTCCGGCTGCACGGCGGCGCCCGCGCTCTTGGAGGCCTTGGAATCGTTCTGCAGGCGCCACATGAGGTTGTTCGGCGAGTCGGCGTGGGCCAGCCCCTCGTTGCGCGAGATCAGGCCGTCGTGGATCAGGCGTGCCAGATCCTGCTCGAAGGTCTGCGAGCCCTCGGCCAGGGACTTTTCCATGGCTTCGCGCACACCGGAAAAATCGGCCTTCTGGATCAGGTCGGCGATCAGGGCGGTGTTGAGCATCACCTCCATGGCCGGCACGCGGCCGCCGGTGTGGGTGCGCAGCAGACGCTGCGAGACGATGGAGCGCAGCGCCGAGGCCAGATCGCCCAGCAAGGTGGGGCGTACTTCCACCGGATAGAAGGACAGGATGCGGTTGAGCGCCTGGTAGCTGTTGTTGGCGTGCAGTGTGGCCAGGCACAGGTGGCCCGACTGGGCGTAGGCGATGGCGGCGGTCATGGTCTCGCGGTCGCGGATCTCGCCGATCAGGATCACGTCGGGGGCCTGGCGCAGCGCGTTCTTCAGGCCGACCTGGAGCGAGGCCGTGTCGGAGCCGATTTCGCGCTGGTTGACGACCGACTTCTTGTTCCGGAAGACATACTCGATCGGGTCCTCGATGGTCAGGATGTGGCCCGAGGCGTTCGCGTTGCGGTGGTCGATCATGGCCGCCAGCGTGGTCGACTTGCCGGCACCGGTGGCCCCCACCATCAGGACCAGACCGCGCTTCTCCATGGCCAGCCGGGACAGCACCGGTGCCACGTTGAGCGACTCCAGCAGGGGCACGTCCGAGGGGATGTAGCGGACCACCACCGCGTAGCTGCCGCGCTGGCGCAGGGCGCTGACGCGAAAGTTGCCCACGCCCTCCAGGGGCACGCCCATGTTCAGCTCGCCGGTTTCGACCAGTTCCTCCATGCGCGTGGCCGGCACGATCTCGGCCAGCAGGTTGCGTGGCGCCTCCGGTGGCAGCACCTGGCTGTTGATGGGGATGGTCTGGCCGTTGATCTTGATCATCGCCGGCGCATGCGCCGAGAGGTAGATGTCGGATGCCTTTTTGTCGGCCATCAGGCGCAGGATGCGCTCCATCGTTCCGTCGTTCATGTGCGGTCCCTCGTGCGCGCAGGTGGGGGTCTCGGGCGGTGTCGTCAGTCGCGCAGCAGGTCGTTCAGGCTGGTCTTGGCGCGTGTTTGCGCATCGACCGTCTTGACGATGATGGCCGCGTAGGTGCTGTAGTCCTGGCCGGACTTCGTCTTCTTGGGCAGGCTGCCGCTGATGACCACGCTGCCGGCCGGCACACGGCCGTAGCTGATCTCGCCGGTGTCGCGGTTGAAGATGGGGGTGCTCTGGCCGAGGTAGACACCCATGCCGAGCACCGAGTTTTCCTCCACGATCACGCCCTCGACCACTTCGGAGCGGGCGCCGATGAAGCAGTTGTCCTCGATGATGGTGGGGTTGGCCTGCAGGGGTTCGAGCACGCCACCCAGGCCCACACCGCCCGACAGGTGCACGTTCTTGCCCACCTGGGCGCACGAGCCGACGGTGGCCCAGGTATCGACCATGGTGCCTTCATCCACATAGGCACCGATGTTCACGTAGCTGGGCATCAGGATGGCGCCCTTGGCCACGAAACTGCCCCGGCGCGCCACGGCGGGTGGTACCACGCGCACGCCGGCGGCCTTGAGCTCGGCTTCGGACAGGTCGGCAAATTTGACCGGCACCTTGTCATAGAAGGCCAGGTCGCCACCGCGCATGATCTCGTTGTCCCGTAGGCGGAAGGACAGCAGCACGGCCTTCTTGATCCACTGGTGCACGTTCCATTGGCCCACGCCTTCGCGGGTGGCCACGCGCAGCTTGCCGGCATTGAGTTCGGCGATGACGTGCTCAACCGCGTCGGTCACTTCCTTGGGTGCGGTGGCGACCGACAGCTCGGCGCGGTGGTCCCAGGCGTTGTCGATCAGGGTTTGCAGTTGTTGGCTCATGTTGGGTTGGCGGGTGGACGATGAGAGGAAAGGATGAAAAAAGGGGTGTGTCAGCCCGATTGGCGGCAGAAGTCCACGATGCGACGGGCGGCTTCCAGGCACTCGGCGGGTTCGGCCACCAGGGCCATGCGCACACGACCGGCGCCCGGGTTCATGCCGTTCACTTCCCGGGCCAGGTAGCTGCCGGGGAGCACCGTCACATTGTATTGAGCCATCAATTCGCGGGCGAAGGCGACGTCGGCGCTCAGCCCGGGGGTATGGTGGGCAAAGCGAGCCGGCACGCCGGCCCACAGGTAGAAAGAGGCGTCGGGCAGGGCGACGTCCATCACCTCGGCCAGCATCGGGGTGACCTGGGCGAACTTCTCGCGGTACTGGCGCCGGTTGTCCTGCACGTGCGCCTCGTCACCCCAGGCCGCAATGCTGGCGGTCTGCACCACCGGGCTCATGCCACTGCCATGGTAGGTGCGGTAGAGCAAAAAGGGCTTGATCAACGCCGCATCGCCGGCCACGAAACCGCTGCGCAGACCCGGTACGTTGGAGCGCTTGGACAGGCTCGTGAACATCATCAGGTTGCGAAAGTCGCGCCCGAGCCTGGTTGCCGCCTCCAGCCCACCCAGTGGCGGCTCGGGCTGGAAGTAGATCTCGCTGTAGCACTCGTCCGACGCGATCACGAAGCCATAACGGTCGCTGAGTTCGAACAGCATCTTCCACTCGTCCAGCGGCATGACCGCGCCCGTCGGGTTGCCGGGCGAGCAGACGTAGATCATCTGCACCCGCGCCCAGACATCCTCGGGCACGCCGCCCCAGTCGATGGCGAAATTGCGTGCCGGATCGCTGGGCACATAGTAGGGCTGCACACCGCCGAGCAGGGCGGCGCCTTCGTAGATCTGGTAGAACGGATTGGGGAAGGCCAGCAGGGCGCCCGGTTTCGCCGGATCCAGCACGGTCTGTGCAAAGGCGAACAAGGCCTCGCGTGTGCCATTGACGGACAGGACCTCTGTGGCCGGATCGACGGTCACGCCATAGCGGCGCTGCATCCAGTCGGCGCAGGCCTGGCGCAATGCCGGCTCGCCCGCCGTGGCCGGGTAGCCCGACAGGCCGGTGTCGAGCGCGCTGGCCAGTGCTTCCTTGAGCATCTGCGGGGCGGCGTGACGGGGCTCACCGATGCCCAGGCTGATCGGTGTGTAGCCTGGCGCGGGTGTCACATCCTCGAACAGCAGACGCAGGCGCTCGAAGGGGTACGGATGCAGGCTCGAAAGCAATGGATTCATGCGCCCGATTATCAGGGATGTGCCGGTGAGGCCAGCGGGAGCGCGGGGATGTTGATATCCATGCACAATAGCGGCCCACCATGGGATACCGGGCGATACCGGTGCCATCGGGCCGGGGGTGCACACCGGCGGTGAAGGGGGCCGCGCGTGGACGATCAACCCACGCACGCGGTGTCGTGTCGGTGAGGCTCGCGACTGTCTTGCATGAACCATCCGATTTCTCTTGAGCAGGTCCGAACCCTGCCCCAACTGCTGGCCTGGCGAGTGGCGACCACGCCCGACGGCGAGGCTTACCGTGAATTTGACGCCACGCGCCGCGCATGGGTGAGCACCACCTGGTCACAGGCGGCCCAGCGCATTGCCCGGTGGCGCGCCGCACTGCTTGCGCAACCTCTGCCTGTGGGTGCTCGCGTGGCGATCCTGCTGCCCAACAGCCTGGATGCCGTATGCATGGACCAGGCGGTGCTGTCGCTGGGCTGCGTGCCTGTGCCGATGCACGACCTGGACAACCCGGGCAGCATTGCCTACATCCTCGCCGATTGCGAGGCCTCGCTGCTGATCGTCAACAAGCCCGAGCAGTGGGATGCCATCCGGGGCACGGGGGGTGCATGGCCGTCGCTGACACGTGTGGTGCTGCGCCGGGGCGAGTCGGCCGCCGCCGATGGCCGCGTCCAGACCTTGCACGCATGGCTGCAGGCCGGTGAGCTGGCGCGGCCCGTGGCCGAGGGCCGTGAACCGGGGCCGGACCACCTGGCGGCGGTGGTCTACACCTCGGGCACCACCGGCAGGCCCAAGGGGGTGATGCTGACCCATGACAACGTGGTCGCCAACGTCAAGGCGACGCTGGAGCGTGTGCCGGCGTTTCCCGCCGACCGGTTCCTGTCGTTCCTCCCGCTGTCGCACACGCTCGAGCGCACGGCGGGCTACTACCTGCCGATGGCCGCCGGTGCCTGCGTGGCCTTTGCCCGCTCGGTGGCGCAACTGGGCGAGGACCTGAACACCCAGCAGCCGACCGTGCTGATCTCGGTGCCGCGCATCTACGAACGCATTTATGGCCGCATCCAGCAGGCGCTGGCGGGTTCGGCCATGCGTCAGCGGCTGTTCGGGCAGGCGCAGGCCGTGGGCTGGCGGCGCTTCCGCCGTCGCCAGGGCCTGCCGCTCGCGGCAGAAGATGCCCGGGTGCCGGCCTGGCGCGATGCGCTCGCGTGGCCGCTGCTGCAACGCCTGGTGGCCCGGCCGCTGCTGGCACAGTTCGGCGGACGCATCCGGGTGGCCATCAGCGGTGGTGCGCCGCTGTCGGCGGCCATGGCCCGGTGTTTCCTGGGCCTGGGTCTGCCCATCGTGCAGGGCTACGGCCTGACGGAAACGTCTCCCGTGGCGGCCGCCAACGGCCTGGACGACAACGATCCGCAGACGGTCGGCCGCCCGCTCAAGGGGACGGAGATCCGCCTCGGCGAGAACGCCGAGATCCAGATCCGTGGTCCCAGCGTCATGCGTGGCTACTGGAAACGACCCGAGGACACGGCCCAGGTCTTGTCCGACGACGGCTGGTACCGCACCGGTGACCAGGGTGTCTTCGAGCATGGACGCCTGCGCATCCAGGGCCGGCTCAAGGAAATTATCGTCACTTCCATGGGCGAAAAGGTCTCGCCTGCCGACCTGGGACTGTACATCCTGGCCGACAGCCTGTTCGGCCAGGCCTGGGTGGTGGGCGAGGGCCGGCCCTTTATCGCCGCCTTCGTCGTGCTCGACCGCGACGCCTGGACGGCGCTGGCCCGGCATTCGGGCTGGCGCGCGGGGGAGGACGGCAGCGACGACGCGTTGCTGGCCCGCTCCGACGTGCGCGAGGCGCTGCTGGCCCGCATCCGCGCGGCCACGTCCGGTTTTCCCCACTATGCACAGCCGCGCGCCGTGTGGCCGACGCTGACGCCGTGGACGCCGGACAACAGCCTGCTCACGCCAACGCTGAAGCTCAAACGCAACAACCTGGCGGCATATTTCCAGAACGAAATGGAGCGCATCTACCGCCGCTGAGCGGGCATCAGGCCTCAGTTAACATCGCGTTTCACGCCCGCGCCCGGCTGTGTCGCCGGGACGCAGACTTTTCGAACAAAATCAAGGGCTTGCGCCCGCGCGGCGAGAAACAGGGTTCTTCGTGCGTCTGACATCCATCAAGCTCTCGGGCTTCAAGTCCTTTGCCGAACCGACCGCCTTCATGTTGCCGGGGCAACTGGTCGGGGTGGTGGGGCCGAATGGCTGCGGCAAGTCCAACATCATGGACGCGGTGCGCTGGGTGCTGGGCGAGTCCAAGGCGTCCGAGCTGCGTGGCGAGTCCATGCAGGACGTCATCTTCAACGGCACCACCAGCCGCAAGCCGGCCAGCCGCTCCAGTGTCGAGCTGGTGTTCGACAACAGCGATCACCGTGCCGGCGGCCAGTGGAGCCAGTTCACCGAGATCGCCGTCAAGCGTGTGCTCACGCGCGACGGCACCAGCAGCTACTACATCAACAACCAGCCGGTGCGCCGCCGTGACGTGCAGGACGTGTTCCTGGGCACCGGCCTGGGCCCGCGCGCCTACGCCATCATCGGCCAGGGCACCATCAGCCGGATCATCGAATCCCGGCCCGAGGAGTTGCGCCTGTTCCTCGAAGAGGCGGCCGGTGTCTCCAAATACAAGGAGCGCCGGCGCGAGACCGCCAACCGGCTGGCCGATACGCGCGAGAACCTGACGCGGGTCGAGGACATCCTGCGCGAACTCAATGCCAACCTGGAGAAGCTGGAGAAGCAGGCCGAGGTGGCGGCACGCTACCATGACCTGAACGCCGCGGCCACGCTCAAGCAGCACCAGCTCTGGTTCCTCAAGCGCGCCGAGGCCGAGGGCGAGCAGGTTCGCATCAAGACCGAGGCGGCGCGGGCCGTCAACGACCTGGAGTCGCGCATGGCCGACCTGCGGCGTGCCGAGGCCGATCTGGAGACCATCCGCCAGGCGCATTACGCGGCGGGTGATCAGGTCAACCAGGCCCAGGGCAAGCTGTACGAGGCCAGCGCCGAGGTCGGCAAGCTCGAAGCCGAAATCCGCTTTGTGGTCGAGGGACGCCAGCGGGCCGAGCAGCGTTTGCTGCAGTTGCGCGAACAGATCGCGGGCTGGGCAAGCCGGCGCGAAGATGCCGGCACCGAGCTGGAGCAGGTGGCGGCCGCCATGGAGGAGGCGGAGGAGAAGTCCGCCATCCTGGCGGCGCAGGGCGAGGAGCAGACCGGCACGCTGCCGGCACTGGAAGATGCCTTGCGCGCGGCGCAGAACCGTGCCAACGAACAGCGTGCCAGCGTGGCTCAGGTGCAGCAGCAGATCCAGGTGCTGGCCGCCGAGCAGCGCAGCATCGACGAGCAGGTGCGCCAGCTCAATCAGCGGCGCGAGCGTCTGCTGGCCGATCGCAATGCCCTGGGGGCGCCCGACGAGGCGCGCCTGCAGGAGGTGCAGGGCCAGCTCGACGCCGCCAGCGAGGCCGCCGAGCTCGCGGAGGCCGTGTTGCACGAACTGCAGGACGGTGTGCCGCAACTGGATGAACGGCGCCGTGCAGCCCAGCAGGGCGTCAACCAGGAATCGGCCCGGCAAAGCGAGCTGGCGGCCCGGCTCGATGCCCTGCGGGCACTGCAGGACAAGGTCAGGACCGATGGCAAGCTGCAACCCTGGCTGAGCAAGCATGGCCTGGACGGATTGCAGGGATTGTGGAGCCGACTGCACATCGAGGCGGGCTGGGAAAACGCGCTCGAGGCGGCCTTGCGCGAGCGGCTGTCGGCGCTGGAGGTGTCACGCCTGGAGATGGTGCGCGCCTTCGCCAACGATGCGCCGCCGGCCAAGCTGACCTTCTACAGCCCGGCCACGGCGGCCGTGGGCGATCTGGCCGGGCCTGCCGGGCTCAGGCCACTGGTGGACTGGCTGCGCCTGGGCGATGCCGGCCTGCAGGCGCTGCTGGCCGATTGGCTGCACGGGTGCTTCACCGCCGGCAGCCTTGACGAGGCCCTGGCCCAGCGTGCGCAGTTGCAGCCCGGCCAGGCCATTTACGTGGCCAGCGGCCATGCGGTCTCGGCCCACGGCGTCAGCTTCTACGCACCCGACAGCGAGCAATCGGGCATGCTGGCGCGTGCCCAGGAAATCGACCATCTGGACAAGCAGCTCAGGGCCCAGGTGCTGATCGCCGAGCAGGCCAGGGCGGATCTGGTGCGTGCCGAGGCGGCCTACACCGATGCCTCGCAGCGCCTGGTGGCGGCACGGCGCGAATCGGGCGAGGCGCGCAGCCGTGCGCACGAATTGCAGGTCGAGGCGCTGCGCCTGACCCAGATGGCCGAACAGACCCGCGTGCGCGGCGAGCAGATCGGCGCCGATCTGGCCGAGGTTGAGGGCCAGCTCGAAGAGTTGCAGGAGCGACGCGTCACGGCCGAGGCACGCTTCGAGGAACTGGACATGCAACTGGCCGACAGCCAGGAGCGCCATGCCCAGCTCGACGACCAGGTGATCGAGGCGGAGCGGAAACTGGGGCAGGCGCGCGAGCAGCAGCGCGCGCTGGAGCGCACCGCCCAGGAGGCGGCCTTCGCCCTGCGCACCCTGCAGGCCCGTCAGGCCGAGCTGCGCCGCTCGATCGACACCGCGGCCGCCCAGGAGCAGACCCTGGCGCAGGAGCAGGTCGTGGCGGCCGAAGAACTGGCCCGCCTGACCGATGCGACGGCACAGGCCGGTCTGCAGGCGGCGCTGGCCGCCAAGCTGGAGCGCGAGCAGGCGCTGGCGGCGCTGCGCAGCCAGTACGATGACCTGACACAGAAGTTGCGAGCGATGGACGAACGCCGCCTGCAACTCGAACGCGAACTGGAGCCGCTGCGCCAGCGCATCACCGATTTCCAGCTCAAGGAGCAGGCCGCACGGCTGGGCATGGAGCAGTACGGCCAGCAACTGGCCGAGGCCCAGGCCGATCTGGCCGTCGTCGCGCAGAGCATCACCGAAGGCAACGTGCGGCTGGCCGGCCTGCAGGGCGAGATCGACCGCCTGCACCGCGACATCCAGTCGCTGGGCGCCGTCAACCTGGCGGCTCTGGACGAGCTGAGTGCCGCACGCGAGCGCAAGACCTTCCTCGACGCCCAGTCCCAGGACCTGAACGAGGCCATCGACACCCTGGAAGACGCGATCCGCAGAATCGACAACGAGACGCGCGAACTGCTGGGCAACACCTTCGAGACCGTCAACGGCCATTTCGGCACCATGTTCCCCGAGCTGTTTGGCGGCGGCAACGCCAAGCTGGTCATGACCGGCGAGGAAATCCTCGACGCCGGCGTGCAGGTCATGGCCCAGCCGCCCGGCAAGAAGAACCAGACCATCCACCTGCTCTCGGGCGGCGAGAAGGCGCTCACGGCCATCGCGCTGGTGTTCGCGATCTTCCAGCTCAATCCGGCACCGTTCTGCCTGCTCGATGAGGTGGACGCGCCGCTGGACGACGCGAACACCGAGCGCTATGCCCGGCTGGTCACCAAGATGAGCCGCCAGGGCACGCAGTTCCTGTTCATCAGCCACAACAAGATTGCCATGGAGATGGCCGAACAGCTCATCGGCGTGACGATGCAGGAGCAGGGCGTTTCGCGCATCGTGGCGGTGGACATGGAGTCCGCCGCCGGCATGATGGAGCCCTCCTGACCGGTCAGACACGCACGCACATTCAAGCAAACCATGAGCACATTGCAACTGAGCCTGGCGATCATCGGCGGCCTCGTTCTGGCCGGCGTCGTGGCCTACAACGCCTGGGTCACACGGCGCAGCACGCCGCGCACGGCGCGCGAGAGCGAGCCACTCACGCGCGAAACCGAGCCGTCCCTGGGAGCAGCGGGCAGCGCCCTGTCGCCGGAGGCCGCCACCCACCCCGACCGGGTGGAGCCGGTGTTGGGAGACCCGTTGAGCGACGCGCCGGCCGATCCGCTGGGGGCCGATCCTCGGGTGCACGCCGACGATGTCATGCCGCCGGCCGGCGGCGACGCGCTGCCCCCGGGTGGTGCCGGCGGTGATGTCCGGCCGCCGCAGGCCGTGGTGACACTCAGCCACGCCGTGCACGTGCCCGAGCGGCGCCCCAGCCTGGATGCGCTGATCGACGTCATCGCGCCGCTGTCGCTCGACGCGCCGGTGTCGGGCGAGGCGGTGCTGGCCGCGCTGCCGGCCACGCGACGGGTGGGCAGCAAGCCGTTTGCGGTGGAAGGCCAGAGCGAGGCCGGTGGCGAGTGGGAAGCGCCGCGGGTGGGGCAGCGCTATGTGGCGCTGCAGGCCGGCGTGCAACTGGCCAACCGCTCGGGGGCACTCAACGAGATCGAGTTCTCGGAATTCGTGATGAAGGCCCAGGCCTTCGCCGATGCGGTGGGTGCTGCGGCGGATTTCCCCGACATGCTGGCCGAGGTGGCGCGTGCGCGCGAGCTCGATGGCTTTGCCAGCGGGCACGATGCCCAGTTGGGGTTCATGGTGCGGGCCCGTCGCGCCGCCTGGAGCCCCGGTTACGTGGCACAGCACGCCAGCCGCCTGGGTTTCGTGGTGGGCGCATTGCCTGGCCGTATGGTGCTGCCCGCCAGCCAGCCTGGGCGGGTGCCCATCCTCAGCCTGGTCTACGATGCCCAGGCCGCCATGGCCGACGACCCCGAACAAAGCGCGCTGCGCGAGGTGGCGCTGTCGCTGGAGGTCACGCACGTGCCGCGTGATGAGCAGCCCTTCACGCGCCTGCGTCAGGTGGCTTCGGCGCTGGCCGAGGCGATGGATGGCGTGGTCACCGACGATGCCGGCCGGCCACTGGGCCCCGACGTGATGGACAGCATCGGCGCCGATCTGGACAACCTGTACGACGCGCTGGACGCGCGCGACCTGGCGGCCGGCTCGCCGCAGGCACGCCGGCTCTTCTCATGACCGGGGACCTGTTCGACGGGCTGGAGCCGCCACCGCCCGGCTCACCCGAGGCGCGCGCCGCCGAGCTGCGCCGCCTGCTGCATTACCACGCACACCGCTACTACGTGCTCGATGCACCGGAGATCCCGGACGCCGAGTACGACCGCCTGTTCCAGGAGCTCCAGGCCATCGAGGGCGAGCACCCCGAGTTGCGCACGCCGGACAGCCCGACGCAGCGCGTCATCGGCCAGGTGCTCGACGGTCTGATGCCCGTGCGCCACGCCGTGCCCATGCTCTCGATCCAGACCGAGACCGACACCACGGCGGAGGGCGCCATCGCCTTCGATGCCCGCGTGCGGCGCGAACTGGGGCTGGCGCCCGATGAACCGCCGGTCGAGTATGCGGCCGAGCTGAAGTTCGATGGCCTGGCCATCAACCTGCGCTACGAGCGCGGCGTGCTGGTGCAGGCGGCCACGCGCGGCGATGGCGAGACCGGCGAGGACGTGACGCAGAACATCCGCACCATCGCGCAGATCCCCCTGCGTCTGCAGGGTGTCGAGGCCGAGGTGATCGAGGTGCGCGGCGAGGTCTACATGAAGCGCTCGGCCTTCGAGCGGCTGAACGAACGCCAGCGCGAGAAGGGCGAAAAAACCTACGTCAACCCGCGCAACACCGCCGCCGGTGCCGTGCGTCAGCTCGATCCGGCCGTGACGGCGCAGCGCCCGCTCAGTTTCTACGCCTATGGCCTGGGTGAGGTGCGCGGCTGGGAGGTACCGGGCACCCACGGCGCGATGCTCGATGCCTTCATTGGCATGGGCCTGCCGGTCTGCGCGCACCGCACCGTGACGCGCGGGGCGCAGGGACTGGTGGCCTTCCATGAGGCGATGAGCCGCCTGCGCGACAGCCTGGACTTCGACATCGACGGCATCGTCTACAAGGTCAACAGCGTCGCGCTGCAGCGGCAACTGGGCTTCAAGACGCGCGAGCCGCGCTGGGCCGTGGCCCACAAGTACCCGGCGCAGGAGCAGATGACGCGCCTGAACGCCATCGAGATCCAGGTGGGCCGCACCGGCAAGCTGACGCCGGTCGCCAAGCTCGAACCCGTGTTCGTGGGTGGCACCACCGTCAGCAACGCCACCTTGCACAACCTGTTCGAGATGCGCCGCAAGGGTGTGCGCGTGGGCGACACGGTCATCGTGCGCCGCGCCGGCGACGTGATCCCCGAGGTGGTGGGACGCGTGCCGGGACCGCGCCCGGGCTATGTGCCGAATTTCCGCATGCCGGCCACTTGCCCGATCTGCGGCAGCACCGTCGTGCGCGAAAAGGGCGGCATCGACCACCGTTGCTCGGGCGGCCTGTTCTGCGCCGCGCAGCGCAAGCAGGCGCTGCTGCATTTCGCCAGCCGGCGCGCCATGGACATTGAGGGGCTGGGCGAAAAACTGGTTGACCAGCTCGTTGACGGCGGCCTGATCCGCACGCTGCCGGAACTCTATACCCTGGGCGTGGCCAAGCTCGCCGCACTGGATCGCATGGCCGACAAGAGCGCCCAGAACCTGGTGTCGGCACTGGAAAAGAGCAAGAAGACCACGCTCGCGCGCTTTCTTTTCGCGCTGGGCATCCGCCACGTGGGCGAGGCCACGGCCAAGGACCTGGCCCGGCATTTCGGCACGCTCGACCGCATCATGGATGCCGGTGTCGAGCAACTGCTGGAGGTGCCGGATGTCGGCCCCGTGGTGGCGCAAAGCCTGCACACGTTCTTTCAGCAGCCGCACAACCGCGAGGTGGTGGAGCAGTTGCGGGCGGCGGGTGTCCACTGGGAAGAGGGCGAACCCGCGCCGAAGGCCAGCCTGGCGCTGGCGGGCAAGACCTTCGTGCTGACCGGCACCTTCCCCACCCTCCGGCGCGAGCAGGCCAAGGAGATGCTGGAGGCCGCCGGCGCCAAGGTGGCCGGCTCGGTCAGCAAGAAGACCGACTACGTGGTGGCCGGCGAGGAGGCGGGCAGCAAGCTGGACAAGGCGCGCGAACTGGGCATCGCCGTGATCGACGAGGCGGGCATGCTGGCGCTGCTGGCCGGCTGAGGCCTCCCGCGCTTACTTGAACTTGTAGTAGTCCCGGTTGAGCACCGCGGCGATCGCCGTGACCTCTTCGGGGAACAGCCCGAAATTGAACTTGGTATTGCAGCCCTCGACCATGCCGCGCAGCAGGCCCGGCGTGTTGATGCGGCCCTTGGGGTTGTAGATGGCGCTGCCATCGCCGCCCACGGTCCGGATGTGGCACTGGGCGCACTGGTGCTCGGCGATGAGGTCTTCGCCCAGCGCCAGATCGGCATCCTGGAAGATCGCGGCGCCCTGAGCGCGTGCGCTGCTTGACCAGCAGACCGCTCCGAGCAGGAGGGCCAGCAGGCCGCTTTGCAGGATGCGAGGATGGGGCTGCGCCCGAAGCGTTGGCGTCAACATGGTGGCCTCCACGGGGTGAGGGGTGGGGAGCGCGCTGTGCCAGGGCGACGTCCCTCATGGCGTCGCTCTTGTACCTGGGCGGGTATGGGAGCGACTCTACATCGTGGACAATTGTGCGCCAACCGGGTTCGTCCGGATACCCACCCCGTTTTACCTGTCCATGACCGTCCAGCCGATCCTCAAGATGGGCGATGCGCGACTGCTGCGCGTTGCCCGGCCTGTCACGGCCTTCGATACCCCCGAACTGCGCCGTCTGGTGGCCGACATGGAAGCCACCATGGTGGCCGCCAATGGGGCGGGGCTGGCGGCACCGCAGATCGGCGTAGACTTGCAGGTGGTCATTTTCGGCACCGGCGCACCCAATCCGCGCTATCCCGAGGCCCCTGTGGTCCCGAAGACCGTGCTGGTCAATCCGGTGATCACACCCTTGGGCCGTGAAGAGGAGGAGGGTTGGGAAGGCTGTCTGTCGGTGCCGGGGCTGCGCGGCGTCGTGCCGCGCTGGCGGCACATCCGCTACCAGGGCTTCGATTTGCAGGGCCAGCCCATTGACCGCGAGGTGGAAGGTTTTCACGCGCGCGTGGTGCAGCACGAATGCGATCACCTGCAGGGCGTCCTGTACCCGATGCGCGTGCGCGATTTCTCCCGGTTCGGCTTCACCGATGTGCTGTTTCCGGGGCTTGACGCAGAGGACGACTGAATTGAGAGCCGACAAGCCCACCCATGCCGTGCTGGCCGTTGCCTTGCTGGTGCTGGCCGGCTGCGCGGGCACGCCAGCCCGTTATCCGCAGGAGCTGGCCGCACAGGAGCAGGCGCTGGCACCGCGCTGGTACGCACCCCCTCTGCCCCATGATGGGAAGACGACCGAGCTGACGCAGTGGTGGCAGCGCTGGGCCGACCCGGTGCTGGCGGACCTGATTGCGGGCGCCCAGGAACTCGGCCCGTCCATCGCGGCGGCGCGGGCCCAGGTCGAGGCCGCCAGGGCGGCGGTCGCCGGTGTCGAGGTGGCGGGCCGCCCGCAGGTGTCCGCCGTGGCCAATGCGGTGCGCGAGCCGAGTATCGAGCTGCCCCTGGGAACGACCCTGAGCGCGGGCTTGCAGGCCTCGTGGACGGTGGATCTGTGGGGCGGCAACGCGGCCTCGGTGCGCGCCGCGCGCGCCGACGAGGCGTCGGCCGGTGCCGGCTGGCATGCGGCCCGCGTGCTGGTGGCGGCGGAAACCGCACAGGCGTATTACGGCTATCGCCTCTGCTTGCGGCAACTGGCGGTGGTGACCGATGACCGCGCGTCGCGCGAGCGCACGGCGCGCAGCAACGACATCACCGAACAGGCTGGTTTCACGGCGCCGGCGGTGGCGGCGCTGGCTCGGGCGAGCGCCGCCGATGGCCGCAACCGCCAGGCGCAGCAGCAGGCCGTGTGCGAGCAGCAGCTCAAGGGCCTGGTGGCCCTGACGGGCATGTCCGAGCCGCAGCTGCGGCAGCAACTGTCCGAGGCGCCGCCGCTACCCGGACATGGTGCACTGCAGTCGATGCTGTCGGTGCGTGCACTGCCGGCCGATGTCATCCGCCAGCGGCCCGACGTGTACCGCGCGCAGCAGGATCTGATGGCTGCCGCCGAAGGCGTCCATGTGTCCCAGGCGGCGCTGTGGCCATCGCTCAGCCTCTCGGGCAATGTGATGCGCAACCGGTTCTCCGGCGGTGGCACGGACATCACGCTGAACTCGTGGTCGGTCGGGCCGTTCACGCTGAGCCTGCCGCTGCTCGGGCGCGAGGGCCTGCGGGCGCAGGCCAGTGCGGCCGAGGCACGTTACGAGGCCGCGGCACGTGCATACGCGGCGACCCTGCGCCAGGCCGTGGCCGAGGTCGAGCAATCGCTGGTGGCACAGTCCTCGCTGGCCGCGCGCGTGGAAGCCACGGCAACCGCCGTCGACGGCTATGACCGCTCGCTGCGCGCCACCGAGGCGCGCTACCGTGTGGGCCTGGCCAATCTGAACGAACTTGAAGAAGCCCGCCGCCTGAAGCTGGCCGCCGACAGTGCGTCGGTGGCGCTGCTGCAGGAGCGCATCCAGGCCTGGATTGCCCTGTACGTGGCCCTTGGCGGCGGTTTCGATCCCCGGCAAGCCCTTTCCCAGGAATGACACGCATGAAGCGCGAGATGAACCCGATTCGCATGGCCGGCAAAGCCTGGCCCTGGCTGGTGGCGGTGCTGGTGGTCCTGGCATTGACCGTGTGGTTCACGGTCGGCCGACAGACCGGGGAAGAGGTGCCGGTGGCGGCCAGTGGCGACGCAGCCAATGGCGCGGGCGAGTTGCGGCCGGCGCTGACGGTGAGCGTGGCGAAACCGGAGCCACGCGAGCTGGAAGTGACACTGGAGGCCAATGGCAGCATCGCGGCGTGGCAGGAAGCCAGCGTGGGCGCCGAGCTGTCCGGCTTGCGGCTGCAGGCGGTGAACGTGAACGTGGGCGACACCGTGCGCAAGGGCCAGGTGCTGGCCGTGCTGGCGGGCGAGACGACACAGGCCGAAAGCCTGCAGGCCAAGGCGGCGCTGGCGCAGGCCGAGGCCGCGTACGAGAACGCCAAGTCCGATGCCGACCGGGCACGGGCCATCCAGGACAGCGGAGCCCTCTCGCAGTCGCAGATTGCCCAGTACATGACGCAGGAGCGGGTGGCGCAGGCCCAGCTCGAAGCGGCACGGGCCGCCTATGCGGCGACGCAGGTGCGGCTGGCCAGCACCGAGGTGAAGTCGCCCGACGACGGGATCATCTCGGCCCGCCCGGCGACGGTTGGCGCGGTGGTCGGGGCCGGCCAGGAACTGTTCCGGCTGGTGCGCCAGGGGCGCCTCGAATGGCGTGCCGAGGTCACGGCCACCGAAGTCGAACGCATTGACGTGGGCGCCAAGGCACGCCTGACCTCGGCCAGCGGCCAGCAGGTGGAAGGGGCGGTACGCGCCATCGCGCCGACCGCCGATCCGCTCACGCGCAATGTGCTGGTCTACGTCGATCTGCCACGCGGCACACCACTGAAGGCGGGCAGCTACGCGCGGGGTCTCTTCAGCCAGGGCCAAACCACGGCGTTGACGGTGCCGGCGCAGGCCGTGGTCGTGCGCGACGGCCACAGCTACGTGTTCGTGATCGGCCCCGACGACAAGGCCGAGGCCCGGCGCATCACCACCGGCCGGCGCGTTGGCGACCGGGTGGAAGCGGTGGACGGGCTCGAACCCGGCGACCGGGTCGCCGTGCAGGGTGCCGGCTTCCTGAACGAGGGTGACCTGGTCAAGGTCGCAGACTGAGAGATCGGAAGAGCGG
>NZ_JAQVEJ010000200.1 GCF_028698005.1 Hydrogenophaga sp. | reverse complement strand
CCTTTTTGCAGGGAACGCTTCATGGTGAAACTCCTTGGAGTAGTGAAAAAGAAAAAAAAAGGGGCCTGCTCTCGCAGCCACGAGGGCGCCACCACCGGGTGCCACGCTCTTGCGCCTTTTCCCTTGCAGGGTTCGTGCCAACCCCGCCGGGGTGGTTATCAGGCCGTTTTCTTCACGTTTTGCGGCCCGCGGTGACATTTATTGACAGATGTAGCCGATTCGAACTGACATTTTTTGTCACATCCTCAGGCGGAGTGACGAGCTTTGTCACCCGGCGACGGCCTCTGCCTCCGGCCACAGATTCGGAAAATAAAAACGCAGCGCATGCAGCGGAACGCCCAGGCGCAGCGCCTCGGCCCGCACGCCTGGTTTGACGACTTTTTCCTCGTATTGAAGACAGGCGGCCATTCGGTCCTTCATGCTCTCCAGCGAGAGCAGGCTCGCCATGGACTTCACCTGATCCAGGCACAGGTCCAACATACATGAAAACATGACGAGGATTCAAAGCGATGCCGCTCACACCTCGAACACATCCCCCGCCGCCAGCCAGCGGATGTCGTGGCGGGTGTGGCCGGGGTGGTGGCCGGGGTCGTCGAAGCGGCGGATCTGCTGCATGATCAGCTCGGTTTCGGCGGGCTTGGTGTGGGTGATGTAGATCGGGAAGCGCGGGCGGCTGGCGTCGATGTGGCCAAGCTCTTCGGCCAGGGCGTGCGGGGCCAGGTGCAGGCTGCGGTGGGCGATGTCGCGTTCGCGGTCGCTGAAGGCGGTTTCGATGACGAGCATGGCCACGGGCAGTGCGTTGACACGGGCCCAGAAGGCGGGGTTGGGCCCGGTGTCGCCGCTGAAGACCCAGCAGCCTTGCACGCCGTGCACGGCAAAGCCGGCGGCCGGCACGGTGTGCACGGCCGGCAGCACCTCGATGCGTGTTCCGGCCACGGTCAGGGTGTCGCCGATGGCAAAGGTGTGGAACGCCAGCAGGGGGGCGTCGGCCCGGGGGATGGTGGCGAAGTCGGGCCAGATGAGGTCGTTGAACACGTGCGCGCGCAGCGCGGCCACGGTCTCGGGCAGGGCATGCACCTGCACCGGGCCGGCACCGCTGGCGAGCCGGTGCGCGGCCACGGCGTCGAGCAGCAGCGGCAGGGCGGCCACATGGTCCAGGTGGGCGTGGGTGAGCAACACGTGGTTGATGCGGGCCATCTGCTCCAGGCTGAGGTCGCCCACGCCGGTGCCGGCGTCCACGAGCACCTCGTCACCCAGCAGGAAAGACGTGGTGCGGCAGCCACGCGCGATGGCGCCCGAGCAGCCCAGCACCCGTACCTTCACGGGCGCGCCGGCGCGGTGGCGGGCCGCCCGTCTCGGTGGGGTGGGGGGGCAGTGGCTGGCGTGCTCATTTGGTGGTGATGTCGGTGGCGCCGTCCCAGTCGGGGCCGGGAGGTGTCTGCCGGGCCAAGGCTACCCGCTCTGCCCAGTAGTGGTAAAGCATTTTTTGCGGGTCGCGGCGCCGCAGCGACACCAGCAGCGCCTCGCAGGTGTCCCAGTCGCGTGCACGCCACGCCGGCAGGAAGGCGTCCCACTCGGCCAGCTCCTGCTCGGGCAGCGGTGCGCCGTTGGTCATGCGCGCGGGGCCGTGCCCGAGCGGGGTATGGATGGCCACCGCCTGCGCCTTGCCCTTGACACGCACGCGGTCGATCTGCTGCCAGACGAAGCCGGGGGCGAGTTCGCGCGTGCGGTCGCTGGCCACGATGTCAACACCGTACAGGCGCGAGAGCCCTTCGAGGCGGGCACCCAGGTTGACGGCGTCGCCGATGACGGTGTAGCTGCGCCGGATGTCGGAGCCCATGTCGCCCACGCACATGGGGCCGGTGCTCAGCCCCACGCCCAGGCCGATGGCCGGCAGGCCCTGGCGGCGGTGTTCGCGGTTGAGCCGCTCGACCTCGGCCACCACGTCCAGGGCCGCCTCGACCGCCAGGCGAGCATGCGCCGGCGTTTCCAGCGGCGCACCCCAGAACGCCATGAGGCAGTCGCCCATGAACTTGTCGATGGTGCCGCGGTGGCGGCTGACCACCGCGCTCAGGTGGCTGAACATGGTGTTGAGCAGGGCCTGCAGTTGCTGCGGCGGCATGGATTCGGCGATGGCGGTGAAGCCCCGCATGTCACAGAACATGACGGTCATCTCGCGCGTGGTGGCGGTCATGCCGTAGTGCCCCGGCGAGCGCAGCATCTCGGCCACCAGCTCGGGCGGCACGTAGGTGCCGAACGCCTGCGCCAACTGGCCCTTGGCGCGCCGCTCCACCAGGTAGCCCCAGCTCATGTGCAGGCCCAGCATCAGCGCGACCATCACCAGCGCCGAGGCCAGGGGCAGCACCAGTCCGTGCGCCACGTACAGCGCCTGGTTCAGGCCGACCAGGGCCGCCAGCACGCCGGCACTGAACAGCGCCCCGCGGGCCGGGCCCAGGCGCGGCAGCCGCAGGGCCAGCACCAGCCCGGCCAGCAGCAGCAGCACCACTTCGTAACCCCGCGCGTAGTCGGGCCGCACCGGCAGGTGGCCATCGAGCAGGCCGCTGAGCAGGCTGGCATGCACCTCGACGCCGGGGTAGGTGCCGCCGACGGGCGTGGCGCGCAGATCGGCCAGGCCGGGCGCGGTGAAGCCCAGCAGCACGATGCGCCCCTGCAGGGTGCCGGGCGCCAGGCGCCCCTGCAGCACGTCGGCCGCCGACACGTAGGTGAACGAGCCCCCATCCGGGCCGCCTTCGCCGCGAAACGGCACCCGCGCCGCGCCGCGGCCATCCACCGGAATGGCCGCCTGCCGCCCGTCCCAGATCAGGCGCACGCTGTGCAGGCCCTGGTAGTCGCCCGGCAGCCAGCGCTGGGGCGCCACACCCGGGGCCACCGCCGGCAGGCCCAGCAGGCGCCGGTACAGCGCCAGGGCGAACGACTCGTAGATGCCTTCGCCGTGCGCCGCCAGCAGGGGCAGGGCACGCACCACGCCGTCGTCGTCGGTGATGGCATTGAAAAAGCCCGCCTGCGGCGCGGCGGCCGCCAGCACGGGCAGGTTGGCACCGTAGCCGTCCCAGCGGGTCAGGGCCACGGAGCGGCCGGGCAGCTCGGCCTGGCGCAGCACGGGCGCCGGCAACTGGCCGCTGGTGTGGCCCCCGCGGTCACTGGTGAAGTAGTAGCCCAGCACCACCGGCCGCCCCTGCAGCGCCCGGGCCAGCACCTCGTCGCGCCCGGGGTCGGGCTCGGCCAGCACCGTGTCCAGCCCCACCAGGCGCACCTGCTGCTCATCGAACAGGCGGTCGAGCAGGGCCGCCACGCGGTCGCGCGGCCAGGGCCAGCGCCCCACGGCTGCCAGGCTTTTTTCGTCGATATCGACGATGGCGATGCGCGTGTCCAGGGTGCCCGGCATGCCCAGCCGCAGACGGGTGTCGTGGATCAGGTCGTCGATCCGGTCGAGCACGCCCAGCGAAGGCCGGCCCAGGGTGTGCAGCAGCGCCAGCAGCAAGGGCAGCAGCATGGCGGCCACCCGGGCCCAGGCGGGCCAGCGTCGCGCGGCCGGCATGGGCGTGGCGCGGCGGGCCCGGCGGTGCCCTCCGCGCGGGTCGCTCACCGCTGGATGAACTGCATCTGCGTGCCGGCGAGCTCGATCAGGTCACCGTGGTGCAGATGGACGGCATCGGCCCCCACGGGCGTGCCATTGACGGTAGGCCGCACGGTGCCCTCGACCACCGCGATCACGAAGCCGTGGGGCCGGCGCGTGATGGCCGCCACGGCCACGCCCGGCTTGCCGATGGTGGTGACCACCTTGAGCAGCGGCACCTCGCGGCCGGCGGCGGAACCGGACATGACCTTGATGAGGCCGTTGATGGCGGGCGCGGGCGTCCCGGTGGTGTCCACCTGGACCTCGCCCTGCTGCCCGGAGTTGACGACGGTGGCCCGCTCGGGGACGGCACTGGTGCCGGCGCCGTCGTGGACGTACCGGATCTTGTACTTGCCGATTTCGATGGTGTCGCCGTTGCTCAGCGCCTGGCGCTTGATGGCCTTGCCATTGACGTAGGTGCCATTGGTGCTGTTGAGGTCTTCCAGGAACATCTCGCTGCCCGACATCTGCATGACCGCGTGCTCGCCGCTGACGGCCAGGTTGTCGATCACCACGTCGTTGTAGGGCCGCCGACCCAGGGTGGTGCGGTCCTTGGTGAGCTGCACGTCCTTGATCACGACACCATCAATGGAAACGATTATTTTCGGCATCGCCGACTCTCCTGTGAAGCCGTCATGGCTTCATTGTATGTATTTTGTAAGTATTAATGCTGCCCCAACACCCGGGACAACAGGCTGCGACGTGGGTTATTGGTTTGAACTTGTACCAATATTATCGAAATGTTATCGCGCCCTCCCTGCTCGTTGGCGGCCTCGACCAGCGCCCGGCCCTTGTCGGCCAGCGTGCTGGAGCGCGCGAGCACGGCCGCGATCTGCTCGTCCCTGAGCATGTCGTTCAGACCGTCGGAGCACAGCAGGTACAGGTCGCCCACTTCAAGCCGGAATTCGTTGACCTCCAGCAGCACCGTGTCCTCCACCCCCAGCGCCCGCGTCACCAGGTTGCGGTGCACGGCGTAC
>NZ_JAQVEJ010000043.1 GCF_028698005.1 Hydrogenophaga sp. | reverse complement strand
GCACCGAAACCATCGCCCGCGCGATCGCCGAATCGAGTGCCTTCAGCATCGCCGGCGGTGGCGACACGCTGGCCGCGATCGCCAAGTACGGCATCGAGAAGGACGTCGGCTACATCTCCACCGGCGGCGGCGCGTTCCTGGAGGTGCTGGAGGGCAAGACGCTGCCCGCGTTCGAGGTGCTTGAGCGCAGGGCGTCCTGATTCACCAAGCCCTCTTCATTTCACAAAGGAGTTTTTTCATGGCGCTCGTTTCCCTCAGACAAGTCCTCGATCACGCGGCCGAACACGGCTACGGCGTGCCGGCCTTCAACGTCAACAACCTCGAACAGATCCTGGCCATCATGGAGGCCGCGCAGGAGACCGACAGCCCGGTGATCCTGCAGGCCTCGGCCGGGGCGCGCAAGTACGCGGGCGAGGCCTACCTGCGCCACATGGTGCTGGCCGCGGTCGAGGCGCACCCCGACCTGCCCGTGGTGCTGCACCAGGACCACGGCGCCACGCCGTCGGTGTGCCAGCAGTCGATCCGCTCGGGCTTCACCAGCGTGATGATGGACGGCTCGCTGCGCGAGGACGGCAAGACGCCCGCGAGCTACGACTACAACGTGGACGTAACGCGCCGCGTCTGCGAGATGGCCCATGCCGTGGGCGTGTCGGTGGAGGGCGAGCTGGGCTGCCTGGGCTCGCTGGAAACCGGCGAGGCCGGCGAGGAGGACGGCGTGGGCGCCGTGGGTACGCTCACGCACGACATGATGCTGACCGACCCGGACCAGGCGGGCGATTTCGTGGAGCGCACCGGCGTGGACGCGCTGGCGATCGCCATCGGCACCAGCCACGGCGCCTACAAGTTCACGCGCCAGCCCACCGGCGACATCCTCGCCATCGACCGCATCGCGGCCATCCACGCCAGGGTGCCCGACACGCACCTGGTGATGCACGGCAGCTCCAGCGTGCCGCAGGAGTGGCTGGCCATCATCCGCGAGCATGGCGGCGACATCAAGGAGACCTACGGCGTGCCGGTGGAGGAAATCCAGCGCGGCATCCGCAGCGGCGTGCGCAAGGTCAACATCGACACCGACATCCGGCTGGCCATGACCGGCGCGATGCGCCAGACCTTCGCGAAGGAGCGCAGCGAGTTCGACCCGCGCAAGGCGCTGCTGGCGGCGAAGAAGGCCGCGCGCGGCATCTGCAAGCAGCGCTTCGAGGCCTTCGGCAGCGCCGGGCAGGCGGGGAAGATCAAGGCGGTGTCGCTGGATACGATGGCGCAACGCTATGCCTGACTGATACCGATTCACCTTCAAAGCGATAACCGCGTTGCTTCGCCTTGCCGTGCGTCAGCACTGTCGCTCAGGCCAGCGGAAGTTCGAGCAGGAACTCGGCGCCGCCCCCGTCGGCGTTGCGCGCGCTCAGGTGGCCGCCGTGCTGCTCGACGATGGCGTAGCTGATCGACAGCCCGAGCCCGGTGCCCTTGCCGACGGGCTTGGTGGTGAAGAAGGGGTCGAAGACGCGCAGCAGGTGCTCGGGCGGGATGCCCGGGCCGTTGTCGCGCACGCTCGCGCAGGCCATGCCCGGCTTTTCGCACGCCACCGTGATCCACAGGCGGGGCGAGGCGACGGCGTCGACTGCGTCGAAGCTGTTCTGCAGCAGGTTCATCATCACCTGCTGCAACTGGCCCGCATTGCCCATGACCATGCAGGGCGCGCCGGGCTGCCAGTCCACGTCCACGGGGGCGGAGCGGCCCTTGCGCACCCAGTGGATGGAGCGGTCGATGATGTCGGTCAGGTTCACGGCGGTGCGCTCTTCCGAGTCCCGGGCGGAAAACCGCTTGAGGCCGTGGACGATGTCGGCCGTGCGCTGCGCGCCCTCGAGCGTGCCTTCGATGAGCGAGGGCAGGTCGTCGAGCAGGTGCTGAATGCGCAGTGTCTTGCGCAACTCCTGCAGCACCGGCTCGGGCGCGTGGGCGTGCAGCGCGCCGATGTAGGTCTGCAGGCGGTCGCAGTACTTGCGCAGGGCGTGCACATTGCCCAGCACGAAGCTGATCGGGTTGTTGAGTTCGTGCGCCACGCCGGCCACGAGCTGGCCGAGTGAGGCCATCTTCTCCGAATGCAGCAGTTGCTGCTGCGTGCGCTTGAGCGCCTCGTGGGCGGCGCGCATTTCGTGGTAGGCGCGCTTGAGCTCGGCCGTCGGCCGGCCGACCCAGACGGTGCCGACGCGCCGACCGTTGCTGCCGATGCGCGGCGTGCAGTTGGCGTCCACCGACACGGCGTTCCCCTGGTGGTCGAGCAGGTGCAGCTCCATGCTTTCCCCGCTGCGCGGTGCACCGGGATTCTCCATGGCCGCGCGCGCCAGTTCCATGCTCTGGGCATCGGACAGCAGCGCATACAGCAGCTTGCCACGCAACTGTTCTTCGGGCTGGCCGACCAGTTCGCACAGCGCCGCATTGGCCTGCTCGATCACGCCGTTCACATTGCAGACCACCAGCACGTCCGACATCGAGGTCAGTACGCTGAAGATGAATTGCTGGGACTGTTCGAGCTCGGCGTTCTTCTTCTCCAGCTCCACCTCGTCATCGATCAGCCGGGTATAGACCTCGTCCATCTTGTGGATCACGTCCAGCCAGGTGGACTCGTCCACGCCTTCCATGGGGGCGGCGGGCAGCGGCGTTCGGGAGCGCGGCTTGCTCATGGCGTCAATGCACGGTGCAGACCATGCAGGGGTCGAAGGATCTGACGATGTGCTGCACCGCCACCGGCGTCTGTTCACCGTCGCGCACCGGTGCGCCCACCAGCGCCTGCTCCAGCGCGCCGGGCGTGCCGGCGGCGTCGCGCGGCGAGAAGTTCCAGCTCGTGGGCGCGACGATCTGGTAGTTGGCGATGCGTCCGTGCCGTGTCACCACCCAGTGCCCGAGACTGCCGCGTGCGGCCTCCGTCAGGCCCATGCCGCTGCCCTCGTCGGGCAGCTCGGACGGTACGCAAAAGGGTTCGGTGGGCCGCAGCGCGCGCAACCAGTCCTCCATCATCGGCACGACGCGCGCGAGTTCCAGCGCACGTGCGAGCACCCGGGTATAGACGGTGCCGCCATGGCGGGCCACCGCGTCGCGCACCAGCGGATGGCTGGCCGCGAGCTGGCGTGCGATCGCGCCGGTCTCGATCACTTCGCCACCCAGGCGGGGCGCCTTGTTCCAGGTGTAGCCACCTGCTTTGTCGGGTTCGGGCCGGGTCTGCCCGAGCAACGGGTGCAGGGGCCCGGCACCGTCGGCCAGCCAGGCATGGGTGGCGTCCTCGGTGATGGCTGCCGTGTCCGCCGCCTCGAGCCGTGCCCGTCCGGCCCGCCACACACCACCGGGCAGCGCGAAGCCGCCACCGGGTTGCGCGTAGGTGCCGTAGCTCAGGTAGCGGCCGGGCCCAGGCCCCAGCGCCTCCAGTTGCAGGTCGCGCACCAGTGTGAGGAAAAAGCGCAGGTCGCCGCCCAGCGGATCCTGCGCGTGCCAGTCCCACAGCATGTCTTCGGTGTGCAGCTCGATCATGGACTCCAGCGGCGTGGCGAACAGCTGGCGTTCGAGGAAGGCACGGAACTCGCGCACGTGCGCGAGCAGGCGCACGCGTTCGGCCGCATCGATCGGCCGCGTCGAACCGCCGGGCTCGATGGCTTGCGTGTGTGGCCACTTGCCGCCCAGGGCACCCATGAGCGTGAGCCAGCGTTGTCGCGCGGCGGTGGCCGCACGCACCTGCTCGCCCTGGTTCGGTGCGAAGCGACGCACGGCCTCGGCATGCCAGGGGTGCCGGGCATACACCGGACGCGTGAAATCGGGCATGAAGAACAGGTAGAAGTGCGTGAGGTGATCGGCCAGGTTCTCGGTCGCCAGGATCAGGTTCGTCGCGTGCTGGCCGTTGGGGGGCATGGCGATGCCACCGAGCTGTGCCAGCGCACGCGCGGACGCCACCGATTGCGACACCGAGCAGATGCCGCAGATGCGTGGCACATAGACCAGCGCGTCGTGCGGCGCCTTGCCCTGCAGGATCTGCTCGAAGCCCCGGTACATGGTGGCGTTGACCTGCGCCGATGCCACGCGGCCGTCCTGCACGTCCAGTTGCACCGCGAGGTCGCCCTCGACGCGGTTGAAGGGGCCGACGATGAGGCGGGTGTCGCTGGGTGAGGTCATTTCAGTCTGGTCTTGCGAACCGCCGGTTTGACCACCAGATGATCGGACACGGCGTTGTACTTGACGCGCTTGGGCGTGGCGCTCTTGGACAGCGAGGCCAGTGCCACGAACCAGGCCTTGGGCATGTCGGTGGGCAGGCCGATGGGGATGCCCGCCAGCTTGGGCGTTTCGTGGAACGGGTGGCCCGGCTCCTGAAAACCCGGCTCGGTGCAGGCGATGCAGGCGTAGCCGCCGCGCGTGCACGAGCCTTCGCCGTTCCACAGTCGCGTGTTGCAGTCGGCGTGCACCTGGGTGCCCTTGCAGCCCATGTGCTCCATCAGGCAGCCCAGGTCGGAGGGCTTCTCCGCGCTGGCCTTGAACTCGTAGTATTCGTTGCGCGTGCAGCCGTGGTGCACCAGCTGGTCGGCGTAGAAGCGGGGCCGGTTCAGGGGGTCGAGCGCGTGGGCGTCGAACTCGCCAAGGGCCAGCGCCATCAGTGTGTCGATGACCCAGCCCGGGTGTGTCGGGCAGCCGGCCACGTTGATCACCGGCAGGCCGCTGCCCGAGCGGAAACCGGCACCGAGCAGGCCGCCGGGCTGGTCATCGTCGTACTGCAGGCCGCAGGCGTCGGTGGGGTTGTCGCCACCGGCGGTGATGCCGCCCCAGGCGGCGCAGCTGCCCACGGCCAGCACATGGCGTGCGCGCGTGCTCAGCCGCCGTACCCAATCGATCATCGGCAGACCGGTGCCGGCCAGCATGTGAAAGCGGCCCGTGCCCTGCGGGCCGCGCAGCAGGGCGCCTTCGATGCACAGGGCGTCCAGCCGCGTGTGGCCCTGCACGATGGCGTCGAGCAGCGTGACGAGCTCGTCGCCGCAGGCCAGCGACAGCGACGGGTGCCAGAGCAGGTGGATGCCGGCATCACGCAGATGGCCCTGGAAGTCGGTCGTGTCGGCGCACAGCAGCGACATGCTGCAGCCGCCACAGCCACCGCTTTGCAACCACAGCACGTTCAATGGTCCGCTCATGTCAGCCCTCCAGTCCCAGTCGCTGCATCTTGCTGCGCAGGCCGACGCGGCTCAGTCCCAGCTCCCTGGCCACGTGGCTCTTGTTCCAGCGCAGGCGTTCGAGCGTTTCGCGCAGGATCATGGCCTCGATCACGTCCAGCCGCTCGGCCAGGGTGCCCGAGCGCGGAATGGCCGGTTGCAGGTCGCCCTGGAGGGTGCCGCTGCGCCCCTGCAGCACGCGTGGCGAGAACGCCGAGGCGACCAGACGGCGCTCGTCATGCAGCGCCAGCGCCCGTGCGATCTCGTTGCGCAGCTCACGGATGTTGCCGGGCCAGGGATAGGCCATCAGGCAGGCCAGCGCCTCGTCGGGCAGCTCGGCGCCCGGGTGACCGATCTCGGTTGCCACGTCCTGGGCCAGTTGCCGCGCGATGGGGCCGATGTCGCCCACGCGCTCGCGCAGCGGCGGCATGGTCAGCGTGACACCGGCGATGCGGTAGTACAGGTCCTCGCGGAACAGGCCCTCGCGCACGCGCTGCTCCAGATCGCGGTGGGTGGCGGCGATGATGCGCACGTCCACCGGCACCGGCCGCGCCGCACCCACCGGGCGCACCTCGCCCTCCTGCAGCACGCGCAGCAGCTTGACCTGGAACGCCGGCGAGGTTTCGCCGATCTCGTCCAGGAACACAGTGCCGCCGTCGGCACGCTGGAACAGGCCGGCGTGGTCTTCGTAGGCGCCGGTGAAGGCGCCGCGCTTGTGGCCGAACAGCTCGGACTCGAGCAGGGTGTCGGGAATGGCGGCGCAGTTCTCGACTTCGAACGGGCCGCCCAGGCGCGGCGATGCGTAGTGGATGGCGCGTGCCAGCAGCTCCTTGCCGGTGCCGGATTCGCCCAGCACCAGCACCGGGATGTCGTAGCGCGCGGCGCGCTCGGCCATGGCGCACACCGCATCCAGCGGGCTGCCCGGCGAGCGCACGATGCGCCCGAAATCGAACTGGCTGCGCGCCTGCGCCATCTGCTCGGCGCTGCGCTGGCGCAGCACGCGGGTGCTGGTGCGCAACTCCAGCCCGAGCCGGCTGGTCTGGCGCTGCAGGGCCTGCGCTTCGACCGCGTTGCGCACCGCGTCGAGCAGGTGGTCGGGCGACCAGGGCTTGAGGATGTACTGGTAGATGCCGGCCTCGTTGATGCCGGCAATGATGTCCTCGCTGTCGGTGTAACCCGAGATGACGATGCGCACCACCTCGGGCCAGCGCTCGCGCACCTCCTTGAGGAAGGCCACCCCGGTGGTGCCGGGCATGCGCTGGTCGCACAGGATGACGCTGACCGGCTGGCGCTGCAGCAGGCCGCGCGCCTCGTCGGCGCTGCTGGCGGTGAAGACGGTGAAGTCCTCGTCGAGGGTGCGGCGCATCGCGTCCTGCGAGCGCACCTCGTCATCGACCACCAGCACGGTCGGCAGGGTCTCGGCGTTGGCGGGCATGTTCACCGGTGCAAGGCCAGGTGGCGGGGTGTCCAGGCGTGTGGCAGCTTGTGCACGAAGTGGTGACGTGCCACGTGGTAACTCGGATCGAAACCGTAGAAATTGCGGTGCATGCGCGCCAGTTCCTGTTCGCGGTAAAGGGCCAGCGGGCGGCTGGCTTCGTCGCGCTCGCGCGTGGCTTGCTTGGCCGCCAGTCTCTTGGGCAGATTGTAGGCGCCGGCCATCTCGCGTGCACGCTGCAGGCAACGCTGCTCGAAGCCTTCGCGCCCCTGCGCATCGCAGTGGTCGATCAGGCCCATGCGGGCCGCCTCGTCCGCGAGCAGCGGCAGCCGTGTGGCCATGAGATCGCGTGCACCGGCGTCGCCCAGGCGGCGCGGCAGCAGGTAGGTCCAGTACTCGGAGCCGTAGAGGTTGCCCATGTTCTTGTAGTGCGGGTTGAGCACCACGCCACGGTGGGCCCACACCTCATCGGCGGCCAGGGCGAGAAACACGCCGCCGGCGCCGGCGTTGCCGCGCAGCACGCTGACGGTGATCCGGTCGGTGGCGCCGATGATGGCCAGCGCCGCGTCGTCCATGGCCTGGATATTGCGCCAGGAGGCGTCGGCCGCGCTGTCACCCGGGAGGTGCGCGGCCGCCTCGATGCTGTTGAGATCGATGCCGTTGCTGAAGAAGTCCGTGCCGCCGAACAGCAGCAGCACCTGGGTGTCGCGCTTGCAGACCTGGCGCAGCGCATCGAGCAGGCGCTGGCAGCGCCCGGTGGACATGGCGCCGTTGTAGAAGTCGAACGACAGGCAGCCCACGCGCGCGCCCGCGGGGCCCTGCTCGGTATAGCGCAGTTCCCCCCACTCGTCATCGGCGCGCTGCAGCGGTACCGGCCGCCGGGGCAGGCGTGCCGCTTCATCCTCAAACAGCGCGGCGGCATCCTGCTTGAAGTGGCGATGCGCCGGGTCGGTGTCGGGCGGATCGGCCAGACGTGCCTGGCCGATCCACACCCCCCCGTCGCGCGTGCGACGCAACAAGGCGCCATCGCGCACGGCCAGCACCTCGCCCGGCGCTGCGGCGGCATGAGCGGCCATGGTGGTGGCGCTGGCCGGATGGGCGTCGCCCAGGTAGCATGGCCGGCCCCAGAGCGCATCGCACACGCCGGGCTGGCCGTCGGCGCTGCGGATTTTGGCCAGCACCCGCTCGGTGCTGTCGGCCGCCCAGTCGATGGCGCGCTCGTCCTGACGCATCAGGGGCTGCCAGCGGTCGGCCGGCGCCGGGCCTGGCCACGGCGGTGCGGTGCGCGCGCCGCTTTCGACGTGTGCCACCGCTTCGGCCACCGCCTGCCAGGCCGCCTGCGTGACCTCGCGCCGGTACAGGCTGCCCTTGCTGGTCGCCCGCGTCCGGAAGGCAGCATGTGACCAGACCGGTCCGGCATCGAAATCGCCATTCGCTTGCAGCACCGTGACCCCCCATTGGGTTTCGCCGCGCAGCACCGCCCAGTCCAGAGCCGACGGACCCCGGTCGCCCGGCGGGCCGGGGTGCACCACGAGGCAGGTCACGCGCTGCCACACCGAGGCCGGGATGCGGCGCTTGAGAAAGGGGGCAAGCACCAGGTCGGGCCGGAACAGGGTCACGGCTTCCTCCGTCACGCTGTCGGCGATGTCCAGCTCCACGCTGACAACATGGCCGGCCCGGCGCAACTCGGCAAACAGGCGCTGGCTCAGGCTGTTGAAGCTGTGACAGAGCAGGAGGATGCGCAGACTCATCGGGCTCAACAGATGCGGGGCAACTGCTCTCCGCTGAGCCAGTCGACCACCCGCCGGCCGCCGAAGCGCGTGGCCATCTGGACGAAATGGTGGGGATCGGCCGTGACCTCGCCAATGCGGGCGGCGTCGGCGCCCAGCGGGTGGGCGCGCATGGTGGCCAGCAGCGCTTCGGCCGCCTCCGGGGCCACCACGGCGATCAGCTTGCCCTCGTTGGCCACGTACAGCGGGTCCAGCCCCAGCAGCTCGCAGGCAGCGTCCACCTGCGGCCGGACCGGGATGTCGGCCTCGCGCAGCAGCATCCCCACGCCCGACTGGCGAGCCACCTCATTGAGCGTGGTCGCCAGTCCGCCGCGCGTGGGGTCGCGCAGCACGCGCACCGCGCCGGGTGCCGCCTCGAGCATGGCGGCCACCAGGGTGTGCAGCGCCGCGGTGTCGCTCTCGATGGCGGTTTCGAAGGCCAGCGACTCGCGCTGTGAGAGCACCGCCACGCCGTGGTCGCCGATGGTGCCCGACAGCAGCAGCACGTCGCCGGGGCGGGCATGGCGCCCGCTGATGTGGACGCCTGCCGGCAGCACGCCCACGCCGGTGGTGCTGATGAACACGCCGTCGCCCTTGCCCTGTTCCACCACCTTGGTGTCACCGGTGACCACCGGCACGCCGGCTTCGCGCGCGGCCGCCGCCATCGAGGTGACGATGCGCTGCAGGTCGGCCAGCGGGAAGCCTTCCTCGATGATGAAGCTGGCGCTCAGGTACAGCGGCCGGGCACCCATCATCGCCACGTCGTTGACGGTGCCGTGCACGGCCAGGCAGCCCACGTTGCCGCCGGGGAAGAACAGCGGCGAGACCACGTGGCCGTCGGTGGCCATGACCAGGCGGCCTTCGGCCGGATCGAAGGCGGGCAGGGCGAGCACCGCACCGTCGTCGCCCTGGCGCAGGAACGGGTTGTCGAAGGCCGCTAGGAACAGCTCCTCGATCAACTGGGCGGCGGCCTTGCCGCCCGCGCCGTGGCCCATGTCGATGCGACCGCGCCTGATGTCCAGCGGACGGATGTAGTTCTTCTTCACCGGCCGGGGCGCTGGCGCCTCGCCGCCAGCGGCTTGATCGATGTCGGTTCTCATGGGGTGACCTCTTCGGTGGCGGGCACGGGTGCTGCGACCACAGGGATATCGCGGAAACGGCCGTAGGTGTAGTGCGCGGCGCAGGCGCCTTCGCTCGACACCATGCAGGAGCCGACCGGGTTCTCCGGCGTGCAGACGGTGCCAAAGATCTTGCAGTCGGTCGGCCGCTTCACGCCGCGCAGGATGGCCCCGCACTCGCAGGCCTTGTTGTCGGGGACCGAGCGGTAGTCCAGTGCGAAGCGCCGCTCGGCGTCGAAGTCGGCGAAGGCCTCGCGGATCTTGAGCGCGCTGTAGGGCACCTCGCCCAGGCCGCGCCACTCGAAGCTCGGCCGCAACTCGAACACCGCCGACACCAGGGCCTGGGCCTTGCGGTTGCCCTCGGGCGTGACGGCGCGGGTGAACTCGTTCTCCACATGGGCGCGCCCATCGTTGACCTGACGCACCAGCATCAGGATGGCCTGCATCACGTCCAGCGGCTCGAAGCCGGCGATCACCACCGGTTTGCGGTATTCCTCGGCAAAGTGCTCGTAGGGCGAGGAGCCGATGACGATGCTCACGTGCGCCGGTCCGATGAAGCCGTCGATCGGTACGGTGCCGAGCTGGCGCACCTCGGGCGATTCGAGGATGTGCGTGATGGCCGAGGGTGTCAGCACGTGGCAGCACAACACGCTGAAATTGCCCAGACCCTCGTGCTGCGCCTGACGGATCGCCAGCGCCGTGGGCGGCGTCGTGGTCTCGAAACCGATGGCAAAGAACACCACCTCGCGCTCGGGGTGGGCGCGCGCCACCGCCAGCGCGTCGGCGGCCGAGTACACCATGCGGATGTCGCCGCCGCGCGCCTTGGCCTTGATGAGTGACAGGCCATCCGACGCCGGCACCCGCATCGTGTCACCGTAGGTACAGACGATGGCTCCGCGCTCGAGCGCGAGGCGGATGGCCAGGTCAATGCGGCCGATCGGCAGCACGCAGACCGGGCAGCCCGGGCCATGCACCATGCGCACGTTGGACGGCAGCAACTCCAGCACGCCATAGCGGCTGATTGCGTGCGTATGGCCGCCGCAGAACTCCATGAAGCTGTAGCGGCGGTCCGGGCGCGCCTCGTCGGCGATGCGCGCGCCGATCTGGCGGGCGAGGTCGCCGTCGCGGAATTCGTCGATGTATTTCATGGTGTGTGATCCATTTCGGCGAACAGGGCCAGGGTGCGTCGGGCTTCCTCGGGATCGACGGTGCCGATCGCGTGGCCGACGTGGACGATCACGTAGTCGCCCAGTTGCACGCCGTCGACCAGCCCGATCGAGACCTCCTTGCGGATGCCGCCGAGGTTGACCAGGGCCTGGTCGTTCGGTCGCAGTTCGACCACTTGGGCAGGAATGGCTAGGCACATGTCTCGCTCTGTTCGTTCTCTGTCGGGATTGTCGTGGGGTGGCCGCCCGGGGCTGGCGCGTGCCGCAGCTGCCGCACCGCCACCCAGGCCTGGCCGAGCGCCAGGCCGGCGTCGCCGCAGCCCTGTTCCGCCGGCAGCCAGGCCTGCAGGCCGGCTTCGTGCAAGCGCGCGAGCACGCGCTCGCGCAGGATGCGGTTGAAAAAGCAGCCGCCGCCCAGGCAGGCGGTGCCGGTGGCGTGGGCGTGCGCGGCGTCGATCAGCCAGGCGGCCAGGGCGTCGGCCAGCGCGAGGTGAAATCCTGCCGCCGCGACGTCGACGTCGGGGGCGTCGAACAGCGCGGCCAGCAGCGGCCGCAGGTCGAGCCGGTGGTGCCCGTCGATCCGGGCGCCAGGCAACGCTGGCAGGCCGGCCCGGCGTGTCAGCGCGCGTGCGGCGGCCTGCTCCAGCGCGATCGCGGCCTGCGCCTCGTCCTGCTGGCGCCAGCAAATGCCCAGCGCCCCGGCGGCGGCGTCGAACCAGCGCCCGGCGCTGCTGGTGAGCGGACTGTTGAGCCCGCGGTCCAGCATCTGGCGCAGGCCGCCGGCCACTGCCTCGCCCACCACGGGGCCGAAGCGCGGCGCGATCTCGTCGGCGCGCCCCAGTGCGTGCAGGGCGCTGGCGGCCATGCGCCAGGGCTCGCGCGCGGCGCGGTCGCCGCCGGGCAGCGCCAGCGGGTACAGGTGGCCCAGGCGCGCCCAGCGCGGCCCGTCCAGCCACAGTAGCTCGCCGCCCCAGGTGCCGAACGCGGCGTCCGGTGTGCCCAGGCCGACGCCGTCCAGTGCCAGCCCCACCGACGGTCCGTGCAGGCCATGCCCGGCCATCACCGCGGCCAGGTGCGCATGGTGGTGCTGCACGCCGATGGCGGGCACGCCCAATTGCTGTGCCGTGGCAACGGCAAGCTGGGTGCTGAAGAAATCCGGGTGCAGGTCGTGTGCGACGGCCTGCACCGGCCGGCCGGCGGCGCGGGCACGCGCGAGCAGCGCGTCGACCGAGGCCTGCAGCGCCGCGCAGGCCCCGGGGTCGGACAGGTCGCCATGCAGCGCCGACCAGTGCGCCTGCCCGTCCATCCACAGGCAGGCGGTGTTCTTGAGCCAGGCGCCGAAGGCCAGGACGGTGGTCGTCGTGGGCATGTCGCGCTCGCCGTGGGCCTCGTTCACCCGCCCGCCGGCTGGCGTTGCTGCGCCAGTTCGGCTTCGAGCTGTTGCACCCGTGCGCGCAGCGCCGCCAGTTCGGCCGCGGCGCCATCGTGGTGGTGATGCGGGTGGTGGTGGCCGTGGTGCCGGCCCATCGCGTGGTCCAGCCAGTGCAGCCAGCTGTCCATGCCCTGGCCGGTGGTGGCCGACAGCTCGATCACCTCGATCGCCGGGTTGACGCGCCGCGCCAGCTCGACGCAGCGCGCGACGTCGAATGTCACGTGCGGCAGCAGGTCGACCTTGTTGAGAATCATGAGCTGAGCGGCGGCGAACATGTCCGGGTACTTGAGCGGCTTGTCCTCGCCCTCGGTGACGGAGAGCACCGCCACCTTGGCCGCCTCGCCCAGGTCCCACATCGCGGGGCAGACCAGATTGCCGACGTTCTCGATGAACAGCAGGCCGCCGGCACCGTGATCATGGTCATGGTGGTGGTGCCCAGGGCCGTGTTCATGGTCGTGGTCGTGCCGGTGCAATTGCGCGAAGGCCTCGGCCACCATGGGCGCGTCGAGGTGGCAGCCCTTGCCGGTGTTGACCTGGAGCGCCGGCGCGCCGGTGGCGCGGATGCGGTCGGCGTCGAAGCTGGTCTGCTGGTCGCCCTCGATCACCGCCACCGGCAGGCCGGGCGCGTGCGCCTTGAGTGCCTCGATGGTGGCGCACAGCAGCGTGGTCTTGCCCGAACCCGGACTGGAGACCAGGTTGAGTGCCGTCACCCCGTGCGCGGCGAAGTGGGCGCGGTTGCGCGCCGCGACGCGGTTGTTGGCGCCGAGGATGTCGGTCTCGATCCGGAGCGCGCGCTCCTGGCTCATGCCGGGCACCGAGACCCGGGCCGCGCCGGTGCCGAAGTGCAGGTCGCCATGGGCGGAACCGGTGTGTGCGGCCCCGGCGGTGTCGATGTCCCGCCGGTGCTGCGTGTGGGTGGGGCTGTTGTCACTGCATCCGCATACGACGCACATGTTGGGTCTCCTGTTATGGGTTCATCCGGGGGCTGCCCGTATCATCGCTGACGCGCATGTCGAGCACGCGCAATTCCATGCCGCCCGTGGGTTGCAATTGGTAGCCGCCGCAGTCGGGGCAGGGGTCGCCGCGTTGCGCGATCGGCACGCTGTGCGCGCAGGCCATGCACCAGGCCTGGCCCGGCGGCTCGTCGATGTCGATGCGGGCGCCTTCGAGCATCGTGCCGGGCGCCAGGCTCTCGAGCGCGAAGCGCAGCGCGCGCACGTCCACACCGGCCAACTGGCCGGCCTCCAGCCGCAGTGCCAGCAAGCGCGCAAAACCTTCGCGCCGCGCGGTCTCTTCCACCAGCTGCAGCACGCCACCGGCCAGGCTTGCCTCATGCATGATCGGTCTCCATGGCAGCGGGCGCCCGGGTGGGCGCCGCCGCATCGTCGTCGAGGTGGAACGGCACGCAGGGATCCAGTGCGGCCATGAGCAGGCGCACGTGCGGCCCCGGCTCGTGGGCGTTGTCGGCCGGCAAGTGTGCCAGCGCCCGTGCCGCCACCCCCCGGGGGTGGAAATTCCAGTCGGTCGGGGCGAGCACCTGGCACGCGGCCACCCGGGACTCGCCGTCGGCCACGCCGTCCAGCTGCACATAGTGGATCAGCAGCCCGCGCGCCATCTCCACCCAGGCCAGCGCCTGGCCCGGGCCCAGCGGTCGCGCACCCCAGTGCAGCCAGCCGGCACCGGCCTGGGCAGGGTCATCGGGCAGGCTCAGGCGCACCAGCTCGGCAATGCGGCCACCCAGCAGCGCCCAGGCCGAGGCCGGCATCGACGTGGCCGCATCGCGCAGCCGCGTCCAGCTGCCGGTGTGTGCCGGCTGCCCTTGCCATTCGAGGGTGGCCGGCTCGGTGTCGTGCCCGGCCAGCTCGCGGCCCAGCGCATACGGATCCCCCTGCGGTCCATGTGGCCGCAGTGCCGGCACTGCATTCAGGTCCAGCGCCACGTCGGCCGGGCGGGCCGCATGCAGCAGCCGTGCCAGCCAGCCGTCGTGGCGCTCGCTCCAGGCCCGCAGCCAGTCGGCGCCGTCGCTGCGCCACAGGCGCAGCCAGGTGTCGGGTGCCATGTGCAGCCAGCGCGCCTGCAGCCAGTCCAGAGCCTCGGCCCAGGGGGTGGGTGCGTCGGCGCGGGTGGCCAGCCACGGACAGTTGCGCAGGTCGGCCAGGGCCGCGGCGGCGGATTCATCCGGCAGCAGCAGGCGCGGCCAGTCCAGGCCGATGCGGCGCACATGCTCGGCCGCGGTTTCGCGTTGCAGCGCGCGGCCCGGTGGCGGCGCCGGCGGCAGCAGGCCCGGTGCGGCGGCCTGCAGCGCCAGCAGGCTGCACAGCCGGTGCGACTGCCCGCACAGGCTGAACAGGCTGCCCAGCAGGCCGGGCAGCACGCTGGCCGGCTGACCGGCGCTCAGGCGGCCCACCAGCGCACGCCGCGTGCTGCGCAGGTTGTGGCCCACGGGGGCGCCGGGCCGCAGGTACAGGGTGCCGGCCAGGTCGGGCAGGCCGTCCGCGCCCGGCGTGGTGCGCCCGGTCATGGTCGCGCTCCCGTGGCCACGCCGCGACCCCGTCCGAGCAGAAAGGCGCGCCGCGGCGGCACCACCTCGGCAGCCGTGGCAGGCGCCGGTGCCGGCCGCAGCTGCGCCAGCGCCGACTGCGCGGTTTCGCGCGCCAGTGACTGGTCGGTGAAGCCGTCCATGGGGGAGAACAGGGCGCAGGTCTCGTGGAACCCGACCGCCGGGTCGTGCGCGCCGATGAAGTCGAAACGCTCGTTGCCGAAGGCATGTACCCGGCTGCGGCCGACGCGCCCGCCGTGCGGTTCCGGCGCCGCGGGCAGGCGCACCAGGCTCATGAACCAGGGCGTGATGAGGATGCCCTCGGCCACCGCCGGTGGCTCGGCGCCATCCTGTGCCGGGGTTGCCCAGGCGAAGCCCACCGCTTCCACCGACAGCGCGGGGTTGAGCAGGGGCAGGCCCTGCATGCGCTCACGCTGCACGTGCCGGTAGAAATCCACGAGCGTCTGCACGCGGGGTTCGAGCGGGGGCGGGGCGGTCTTGCTCACAGCAGCAGGAACTGATCGGGCGGGCAGTCGCAGTTGGGGCAGCGCCAGTGCGGTGGCAGGTCGGCAAACGGCGTGCCGGGCGGAATCTGCCATTGTGCGTCGCCCAGGGCCGGGTCGTAGACCCACCAGCAGATCTTGCACTCCAGGCGCGAGTCGGGCCGCAGGGCCTGGCGGTTGCCCAGGTACGAGCCTTCGAAGCCCTCGAAGTGGCCGACGGACGGCTGGAGAGCATCCGCCTTCATGGCGATCCCAGGTAGTTCACCACGTCGCGCAGGCGATCGAGCGAATCGCGCAGATCCTCGGGCGCGGCCATGGCCACTTCGGGCATGTCCACCACCTCGACGGTGTTGAGGATGACGGTATCCATGGCGTTGTAATAGACCACGCGCCAGCAGTTCGGCAAGCGGGTGTTGGTGATGCGGCAGTTGCCATAGCCGCGCGAGAGCATCAGCACCCGGCCGGTGCCCAACTCGTGGTCGAGGAAGGCGATGTCCTCGGGTGTGACCGGCAGCAGGCTGAGGTTGACCACGTGGGGTGCCTGGCCCGGTTGCCAGCGGGCGGCATGGTCGCGGATCTCGTCCACCAGCAGCGGCGCGTTCTGCACGTTGGGTGGCAGCGGGGCGGACCACGCCTGGCGCCGGGTGCTGGCGTCGGTGGCCGCCACGTCACGCAGCAGCACCGGCACGGGGCCGACTTCGATCGCATCGTCGACCAGGCTGTCCCGGTCCCAGGCCATCACCCGCCAGACACCGGCGAACACCGATTCCTGGATGCGCACCTCAATCCGGTCGCCGGCGTCCTGCACGATGGCACTGGCCTCGCCCTCGCCCAGCACCTGGTTGATCAGGTGGCGGTCATCCGGCGCCAGCGCCTGCAGATCGACCTGGCCGCCCGGGCCGCCGTGCGCGCTGCGCTCCAGCAGGGCCAGCACCTGGTGCAGCGCCTGCCGTGCGGCCGTGCGGTCCGCCACGTCTTCGGGCTCCGGCAACACCGGGGGCCGGTAGGTGTTCATGTCCCGGGGCAGGGGCAGGTAGTCGAGAGACTCGTCCTCCGCCTGCGAGCCGGGGCCCAGGGCGACGACGGGGATCGGAAAAGCTTTCATGTGGTGGGTCCCCCGGTTCAGTGGCACGCGCCGGGGCCGGGCTGGCTGACCACGGGAATGCCGATGGTGGGCGGGCGTGAGGTGGGCATGGTCAGCGCGGCTTGCACGGCGTCCAGGTACACGTCCCAGTCCTGCATGCCGGCGATGGCCGTGACATAGTGGCCGTGGCGAAAGAACAGCAGCGAAGGCCAGCGTTGCGAACCATAACGGCGTGCCACGGCGTCCTCGTGCTCGCGCGCTACCACGGCCAGCGCGAAGCGCCCCGGGAAGGCTTTCATCAACTCGGGCAGCACCGCCGCCACATCCACCCCCTCGGGAAAGCGGACCGGATCACCGGCCAGCAGGACGACCCGGTCGCCACCTTCGGCGACCCAGTCGGCAACGGTGTGTTCATCGACCCAGCGGGCACCGAAGTCTCGGGCCAGGCGTTGCACCAGCGGTGCGTGGACTTCGTCGGTCTCGGTCATGTCGTCTCCGGAAGGGTAGGGGGCGCCAGCAGGGTACGGGGGTCCATCTGCGATGGCAGGGCAAAGCCCACGTCGGCGTGGGCGGCAGCGCCCTGCAAGGCCCCCAGCACGAGGTCCAGGGCACTGTCGACCTCGGCCGCACGGCTGGCATCGATGCGCTCGCGTGCATCGTTCAGGAACACCAGCAGCCAGTCACCGGGGGCCACCGGGCCGACCAGTGCCGTGTTGATCCGCCGGCGCTCGCCCCGGCCCTCGCACAGTGCGAAACGGCCTTCGGAGGCGACGACCTGCATGGGCATGCCGATGCACATGGTTCAGGCCTCCGTGCGCGGCAGAAAGCGTTCGTCGCCGATGCGGCAGGCCGCGTCCGCGCCCGGGCGCTGGGCCTCGTAGGCAGCCAGGGCCAGCTCGTCCAGCGTCACCGCGTCGCGCGGCGCCAGGGGAGCCTGGCGCTGGCGGGGCTGCGCCCCCCAGCGGGCCAGTTCGGCCAGCCCCCGGGTCAGGGCCTCACCCATGGCCGCCTTGACGACGGGGCGCAAGCTGCCACCGTAGTCCTCCAGCTCCTGCGGCTGGCAGCCGATCAGCAGCACCTGCGCCGGGTATTTGCCGGTGAACTGCGCCAGTGACAGCACCTCCTGAAAGCCGGTCTGGTGCAGGCTCATCTTCTTGGCGCCCATGAAGCGTGGCACCTCGTCGTCGCGCACTTCCCGGAGGGTGCCCGGGGCCAGCCCGTAGTCGACCGCATCGAAGATCAGCAGGGCATCGGCTTCCTGCACATGCTGGATCAGGTACAGGCCCTGCGTGCCGCCATCGATGAGGCTCACGTGCGGGGCGAACTCCCAGTCGCGTTGCAGGGCCTCGACGCAGCGCACGCCGAAGCCTTCGTCGGCCCACAGCAGGTTGCCGATGCCCAGCACGACGATGCGACCGGGCGCGTCCGGCGCGCGTGCGGTGTCGCGGAGGTGGTCCATGGGCTCAGTCCTTGAAGGTCCGGTGGCCGGAGATCATGGTCGAGACGATGCTCTGGCGGCCCATGATGTCTTCGCGGATCGCCGCGTACACGTGCAGCGCGATGAACATCACCATCGCCCACATGCCCAGCCGGTGCCAGGTGTGCAGGTCCTGGCTCTGGCCGAACAGCGGGATCACCCAGCCGAACAGCCGCTCCTGCCACGAACCCATCTGCGCGCCTTCGCCGTACAGCGCGAAGCCGGTGACGATCATGAACAGCGAGAGCATCAGGTAGCCGAAGAACATGGCCAGCCGTGCCAGGGGGTTGTGGCCCACGTACTGGTTCGGCCGCGGGATCAGAAACAGGTACCAGCGCACCATCCGGAACACCTCGCGCCAGTAGGCGCCACGCAGCAGAGGCACCCAGAACAGCTCGCGCGCGTGGTGATTGCCCACGAGCGCCCAGTAGGCGCGGCCCAGCAGGCCTACCGCCATGATGTAGCCGGCCGTGAAATGCGCGAAGCGGATGTAGCCCATCAGGTAGTTGGCACTGGCCTCGCCGGGCTGGGTGGGCAGGGGCTGGCCGATGAAGTAGCCCGTGACGCACAGCACCACGATGGCCAGCACATTGATCCAGTGCCAGATGCGCACCGGCGCCTCGTACACATAGACCGACTTGATGGACTGCCCGTGCTGCACCGCGGTGGCGTCCACGCCGGTGGCGTCGGCCAGGCGCTGTTGTGCCAGATCTTGCGAAGACAAGGTGGACATGCGGTTCTCCTCTCTGTGGGGGCCGGTCGGCCGTGTTTCAGGCGGCCAGTTGACCGAACAGGTAGATCCCGGCGGCGCCCAGCGCGGCACCCAGGCCGCCCAGGGCCAGGCCGCTGCGTTCGGCCAGCCAGCGCCGGATCGCCAGCCCGATGCCGACGCCGCCGATGTGCAGCGCCGCCGTCGTCAGCAGGAAGCCGGCGGCGTAGCCCGCGAAGCCCGACGCGGGCGTTTCCGAGCCATGCGCCAGGCCGTGCAGCGCGGCGGCCATCGCGATCAGGCCCAGGCCGCTGGCCGGTGGCATGGGGCGGCGGGCCAACACCAGCATGGCACCGAACAGCACGACCGACAGCGCCACCCCGTGTTCGAGGTAGGGCACGGTCGCGCCCAGCATGCCCAGCGCGGCGCTGACCACCAGCGCGAGCAAGAAGGTGGCCGGGCCTTGCCAGGCCTGGCGTGCGGGCAGGGCCGAGACCGACCAGATGCCCACGGCCACCATGGCCAGCAGGTGGTCAGGGCCGAAGGGGTGCACCAGCCCCTCCATCAGGCTGTGGGTGCCGTGGCCGGTGTGGGCCTGCGCGGCGGTGGCCAGGCCAGCCAGCACGGTCAGGGCGGCGATACGGCGCAGGTGGTGTCGGGAAGTTTTCATCGGAACGGTCTCCTGAATCGTTGTGGGGTACGTCCTCATGGGCGTCAGCGCACGGTCACGCGTGCCATCTCCTGGCCATCGGGGCTCATCACGTGCGTGGAGCAGGCCAGACAGGGGTCGAAGCTGTGCAGCGTGCGCAGGATCTCCAGCGGCTGCTCGGGGTTCACCATGGGCGTGTTCATCAGCGAAGCCTCGAAGGCGCCGATCTGGCCCTTGGCGTCGCGCGGTGAGCCGTTCCAGGTGGTGGGCACCACGCACTGGTAATTCTCGATCCTGCCATCCTTGATCCTGATCCAGTGGCCCAGCATGCCGCGCGGCGCGGCCACCGTGCCCACGCCCTTGGCCTCCTTGGGCCAGGTGGCCGGGTCCCATTTCTCCACATTGGCCGTGGCGGTGTCGCCCGCCTTGATGTTGCCGACCATCTGGCGGAAGTCGTCCATCATCATCTCGGCGGCGTACTGGCTCTCCAGCGCCCGCGCCAGCGTGCGGCCGATGGTCGTGGGCAGCAACTGCTTGGCGGTGTAGCCGGTCTCGGGCAGGCCCAGGGCCTTGGGAATGGCGCTGTTGATCGCGATGGCCGACGCGTCCACCTGCTCCTTGACGCGCTGGCAGTATTTGTTGCCTTTCACCGCGTGGGCGTAGCCCAGGATGTAGCGCGACAGCGGACCGACCTCGACCGCGTGGCCGCGCCAGCGCGGCGACTTGATCCACGAGTACTTGGCCGATTCGTCGAGCTGCTCGATCTTCGTGCGCGTGCCCTTGAAGTTCGGGCCTTCGGGCCGGTAGTTCGCCTCGGTCACGCCGTCCCAGGGGTGCAGGCCCTGGCTTTCATCGGCGTACTTGTACCAGGAGTGGGTCACGAACTCCTGCACCTGTTCCGGGTCGCGCGGGTCGATCTCGTGGATCTTGTCCCAGTCGCCGTCCAGGATCACGCCGCCCGGCAACTGGTGCGTGCTGTGGTCGTAGGGCACCTTCTCGTAGGTGCCGTAGTCGGCCACGTTGAGCGCCGACAGGCCGCCGCCGTAGAGCCAGCCCGCCTGCTTGTAGAGGGTGCCGATGGCCAGCACGTCCGGGATGTAGACGTTGTTGTTGAAGTCGATCATCTCCTTGATGCGGGCCTCGACGAAGTTCAGGCGCTCCATGTTGATGGGCGCGCCGGCCGCGCCGTCGCCGTCGATGTTGATCGCGCAGGGCACGCCGCCCACCATGTAGTTGGGGTGCGGGTTCTTGCCGCCGAAGATGGTGTGCACCTTGACCCATTCCTTTTGCAGGTCCAGCGCCTCCAGATAATGGGTCACCGCCATCAGGTTGGCCTCGGCCGGCAGCACGTAGGCCTTGGAGCCCCAGTAGCCGTTGGCGAAGGGGCCGAGCTGGCCGCTCTCGACGAACTTCTTCAGCCGGTTCTGCACGTCGCGGA
>NZ_JAQVEJ010000042.1 GCF_028698005.1 Hydrogenophaga sp. | reverse complement strand
CTGGATGCGTTTGAGACGTCCGCCCGGGTCGCTCGGGACGTAGCCGACAAAACAGAAGTGCTGGCCGTGCAGGCCGCTGGCCGCCAGGGCCAGCATCAGCGACACCGGCCCGACCAGCGGCGCGACGGGCACGCCGGCCGCGTGCGCCGCGCGCACCACCGAACTGCCCGGATCGGCGATGGCAGGCATCCCCGCTTCGCTGACGAGGCCCAGATCATGTCCGTCCAGGGCGGGCTGCAACAGCTGGCGTGCCTGTGCCTCATGGCCGTGGCCCGGTGTGTGATCGCCCTGCTTGTGCATCTGGCGCGGCATCTCGGCAATCCGCTGCGCCTGCAGCGGACAGGCGAGGGGATGGGTCAGGGAGACGCGCTTGAGGAAGGCGCGCGTGCTCTTGGCGTTTTCCGTCACCCAGTGCGTGATGCCGGCCGCCGCGCGCAGCGTGGCCTCGGGCAAGGTGTCCGTCAGGGGTGCGGCAGCGCTGCCGTCGGGCAGGCAGCCGAAGTCCAGCGGTGTCGGGACGAGATAAAGGGTGCCCGTCATGCCGGCGCCCCCCCGCTGTCGGCAGGGGGCTTCATGTGCCCAGCACCGGGATGCCCGCCGCGCGGATCAGGCGGCAGGTGCGGATCAGAGGCAGGCCCACCAGCGCGGTCGGGTCGTCGTTGTCGATGCGCTCCAGCAGCGCGATGCCCAGGCCTTCGCTCTTGGCGCTGCCGGCGCAGTCGTAGGGTTGTTCGGCGCGCAGATAGCTGTCGATCTCGGCATCGGACAGGTCGCGAAACACCACTTTCACCGGTGCGAGGTCCTGCGCCTCGAAACCGGTTTCCAGGCACACGACGGCCAGCGCGGTCTGGAAGATGACGGTGCGGCCGCTCATCCGGCGCAACTGCGCCATGGCGCGCTCGTGATTGCCGGGCTTGCCCAGGGGCTGTCCGTCGAGGTCGGCCACCTGGTCACTGCCAATGACCACGGCTTCCGGGTGCCGGCGGGCGACGTCGCGTGCCTTGGCCAGCGCCAGCCGCCGGGCCAGGGCTTCGGGTGTTTCACCGGGCTGGGGGGTCTCATCGACCTGCGGCGTGTCGGTGTCGAAAGGCAGGTTCAGCCGGGTCATCAGCTCGCGCCGGTAACGCGAGGTGGAGCCCAGGATCAGGGGGCGGACATGGTCACTCATGCACGATATTGTCGGCGCATTCTTTTACACTGCCGCCATGACGATTGCCGACAAGAAGCCCACCTGGAACCCTGACCGACTCGACGTGCTGGCCTTGGCGCGCGCCGGCGGCGAGCTCGGCGCCTCCGACCCGATCGGCCGCTATGCGCGGCTGTCGGATGCCGGCGTGCCGGGCGGTGCCGAACATGGCGTGATCTGGCGGGCTCAGGCCGAGTTGCGGGGCGAGGGTGCGCGGGCCGTGCCCTGGCTGCACCTGCAGGCGAATGCCGTGCTGTCCCTGACCTGCCAGCGCTGTCTGCAGGCGGTGGAAACGCCGCTCGAGGTGGATCGCTGGTTCCGCTTCGTGGCTGACGAGGCCACGGCCGAGGCCGAGGACGAGGACAGCGAAGAGGATGTGCTGGCGCTGGAGCCGCGGCCGAGCCTGCGTGAACTGGTCGAGGACGAGTTGCTCATGGCGTTGCCGCTGGTGCCCATGCACGAGGAGTGCCCGGCACCCCTGCCGCTGCCGGCACAGGAGGCGGCCGTTGAACCCGCGGAAGACAAACCCAGTCCCTTCGCCGCCCTGGCCAAGCTCAAACGGTAAGCCAGCGGGGCCGGTGCTTTCACAGGTGCCCGTCTTCACTGCTATAATGCTTGGCTTTGCGCTGGCATCCATTTCACCGAGGCACACGCCTGCGAAGTTCATTCGCCGGACGTGCCAGGGTCAAGGTTCGTGGCGCACCCTCAGACCATCCACCGATTTACCGGATTCCAAGGAGCCCAACATGGCTGTCCAGCAAAACAAGAAGTCGCCGTCCAAGCGCGGCATGCACCGTTCGCACAACGCCCTGACCGTCCCCGGCATTGCCGTGGAGCCGACCACGGGTGAAACCCACCTGCGCCACCACATCAGCCCCAACGGTTTCTACCGGGGTCGCCAGGTTCTGAAGAACAAGTCCGAAGCCTGATACGGTCCGGTTTCGCTGGCAGAATGTATCGACTCTGCCGCGAGCCGGTCGCAGGCGCCTACATCGGCACCGGCCCGCATGAGAATGCGGGCTTTTTTGTCGCTGTCCCGGCGCCAGGGGTGCCTTTGCCGGGATCGGGCCCGTGCGATGCGGGTGACCGGAGGAGGGTTTTTCCGTTTCCGTGGCGCACAGCGTGTGCTGCATTCAGAACATCGCCATGATCACCATTGCTGTCGATTGCATGGGGGGGGACATCGGTCCCGCAGCCACCCTGCCGGCGTGCGCGTCGTTTCTCGATGCTTGCCCCGACGCACAATTGCTGCTGGTGGGTCGCCCCGAGGCCATGGAGGGCTGGCCCCAGGTGGTGAAGCACCCGCGCTGTCGTGTGGTGCCGGCCACCGAGGTGGTGGCCATGGACGACCCCGTTGAAGTCGCGCTGCGCAAGAAGAAGGATTCTTCCATGCGCGTGGCGATCACTCAGGTCAAGGACGGCCAGGCGCAGGCCGCGGTATCGGCCGGCAATACCGGCGCGTTGATGGCCATCGCCCGCTACCTGCTCAAGACGATCGACGGGATCGACCGTCCGGCGATCGCCACACAAATGCCCAACAGCCGCGGCGAAGCCACCACGGTGCTGGATCTGGGTGCCAATGTCGATTGCACGGCCGAGCACCTGCTGCAGTTCGCTGTCATGGGTTCGGCACTGGTGCAGGCCACCGCCGGTCAGCCTTCACCAACGGTCGGCCTGCTCAATGTGGGCGAGGAAGCCATCAAGGGCAGCGAAGTGATCAAGCAGGCTGGGGCGCTGCTGCGCCGGGCGGCCATGACGGGTGACCTGAATTTCCATGGCAATGTCGAGGGCGACGACATCTTCAAGGGAACGACGTCCATCGTGGTCTGCGATGGCTTTGTGGGCAACGTCGCCCTCAAGGCCAGCGAGGGCCTCGCGGCGATGGTGGGCAGCTTCCTCAAGCAGGAGTTTTCTCGCAGCATTTCCGGAAAATTGGCGGCGATCGTTTCCTATCGGGTGCTATCTGCATTCAAAAACCGGGTAGATCACCGTCGCTACAACGGCGCGGCATTGCTGGGATTGCGTGGTCTGGTGTTCAAGAGCCATGGCTCGGCGGATGCCTTCGCGTTCGAGCACGCGCTGCGGCGGGCTTATGATGCAGCCCACAACCACCTGCTCGACCGTGTGCAGGAGCGCATCGCCCACGCGGCACCTCTGATGTCCGTGGCGATGCAGGCCACCGATGTCGGTGGTCGGACGATCGCCTGAACGAACCTGTTTTTCTGCGCATGACCCGCTACGCCCGCATCACCGGCACCGGCAGCTGCCTGCCACCCCGCCAACTGACCAATGCCGACATGGTCGATCTGCTGGCCAAGCGCCAGATCGAGACCAGCGACGAGTGGATCGTCGAACGCACCGGTATCCGTGCCCGCCATTTCGTCGACGACGGTGTGAATGCCAGCGATCTGGGTGCCGAAGCGGCCCGCCGGGCCATGGCTGCGGCCGGCGCGCAGCCGTCCGAGATCGACCTGATCATCGTCGCGACATCGACGCCCGACATGGTCTTTCCTGCCACGGCGGCCATCATCCAGCACAAGCTGGGCATTGCCGGCTGTCCGGTCTTCGACGTGCAGGCGGTCTGCAGTGGCTTCATCTATGCCCTGAGCGTGGCCGACGCCATGATCAAGGCGGGCTCGGTCAGCAAGGCGCTGGTCATCGGCGCCGAGGTGTTCTCGCGCCTGCTCGATTTCAACGACCGCACCACTTGCGTGCTGTTCGGCGATGGTGCCGGTGCCGTGGTGCTGGAGGCGTCGGATCGCCCGGGCATCCTGGCCAGCGCGCTGCACGCAGACGGCCAGCACGTCGGCATTCTGTGTGTGCCGGGCCATGTCAACGGCGGCCAGGTGCTGGGCGACCCGCTGCTCAAGATGGACGGTCAGGCCGTGTTCAAGCTCGCGGTCGGTGTGCTGCACGACGTGGCGAAAGAGGTGCTGCAGAAAGCCGGCAGAACCGAGGCGGACATCGACTGGCTGGTGCCGCACCAGGCCAATATCCGCATCATGGCCAGCACCGCCCGCAAGCTCAGGATGTCCATGGACAAGGTCGTGGTGACCGTGGACCAGCACGGCAACACCTCGGCGGCCTCGATTCCCCTGGCACTCGATCACGGCGTCCGTGCCGGACAGATCAAGCCGGGTGATACCTTGCTGCTCGAAGGCGTCGGCGGCGGCTTCACCTGGGGCGCGGTGCTGGTCGATTTCTGATTTCAGGGCCCTGATCGGTTGATGGGCATGTGCGGCTCCGTCCGCGACAAGGAAACCTGTTTCGTCATGAGTCAATTCGCATTTGTTTTTCCGGGCCAGGGCTCGCAGTCCGTTGGCATGCTCGATGCCTGGGGGGACCACCCCGTGGTGGCCGAGACCCTGAAGGAGGCGTCCGACGCGCTGGGCGAGGACGTGGGGCGGTTGATCCATGAAGGTCCGAAGGAGGCGTTGGCCCTGACCACCAATACCCAGCCGGTGATGCTGGTGGCGGGTGTGGCGGCCTGGCGTGTCTGGCGCGCCGAGGGCGGTGCGCTGCCCGCCGCGGTGGCCGGTCATTCGCTGGGCGAGTACAGCGCGCTGGTGGCCTCCGGCGTGCTGACGCTGGCCCAGGCGGCGCCGCTGGTGCGTTTCCGCGCCGCAGCCATGCAGGAGGCGGTGCCGGTGGGCGCCGGTGCCATGGCGGCCATTCTGGGCATGGACGCGGACAGGGTCCGTGCCGGCTGCGCGGAGGCGCAGGCGACGTTCCCGGCCGGGAGCACCGAGGTGGTCGAGGCCGTGAACTTCAACGATCCGGCCCAGACCGTGATCGCGGGCAGCAAGGCGGCGGTCGAGAAGGCCTGCGAGGTGCTCAAGGCGGCTGGTGCCAAGCGTGCCTTGCCGCTACCGGTGTCGGCCCCGTTCCATTCGAGCCTGATGAGGCCCGCCGCCGACCGGCTGCGCGAGAAGCTGGCGCAGACCGAGCTGGCTGTCCCGCAGATACCCGTCATCAACAACATCGACGTGGCCGTGGAAACCGACCCCGAGCGCATCCGCGATGCGCTGTACCGTCAGGCCTTCGGTCCGGTGCGCTGGGTCGAGTGCGTGCAGGCGATCAAGGCACGCGGTGCCGACCGGATCGTCGAGTGCGGCCCCGGCAAAGTGCTGGCGGGCATGACGCGCCGCATTGATGCCGCTCTGACGGGGGTGGCGTTGTACGATCCGGCCACACTGGCCGAGGTCAGGGCGCTGCTGGCCTGAGGTCCTACCATACTGAATCAGGAGAGCCATATGCCAGAGAACACAATCGCCGGGCAGGTCGCCCTCGTCACCGGTGCCTCGCGCGGGATCGGCGCAGCCATTGCGAGCGAGTTGGCCGCACGCGGCTGCGTGGTGATCGGCACGGCCACCACCGACGACGGGGCCGCCAGGATTTCATCGGCGCTCGCCGCCGTGGCCGGTGCCGGTGCGGGCAGCCGTGGCGCGCGCCTCGATGTCAATGACGGGGCGGCGGTGGATACGCTGATCGATGAGATCGTCAAGTCCCAGGGTGCGCTGCACGTGCTGGTCAACAATGCCGGCATCACGCGCGACATGCTGGCCATGCGCCTGAAGGACGAGGAGTGGGATGCGGTGCTGGACACCAACCTGAAGGCGGTGTTCCGCTGCTGCCGTGCCGCCATCCGCCCGATGATGAAGCAGCGCTATGGCCGCATCATCAGCATCACCAGCGTGGTGGGCGCTGCCGGCAATCCCGGTCAAGCCAACTACGCGGCGGCCAAGGCCGGTGTGGCCGGCATGACGCGCGCGCTGGCACGCGAGCTGGGCAGTCGCCGGATCACGGTCAACTGCGTGGCGCCCGGTTTCATTGAAACCGATATGACGGCCTCCCTGCCCGAGGCGCAACAGCAGGCGCTGCTCGGTCAGATCCCGCTGGGTCATCTGGGCAAGCCGGCGGACATCGCCCACGCGGTGGCCTACCTGGCCAGCCCGCAGGCGGGCTACGTCACCGGCCAGGAACTGCACGTCAATGGTGGCATGTTCATGGCCTGAGGCGCCGCCTCTCCCATCACCCCGGGCGAGGCCGCCCGGCGGGCGGGCTGGGGGATCGTTCCCGGCCCGGCTAAAATACCAGTTTGTTCTCAACCACCCTCAGAGGGACTTATGAGCGATATCGAAGCACGTGTGAAGAAAATCATTGCCGAGCAACTCGGCGTGGAAGAGGGTCAGGTGACCAACGAGAAGGCCTTCGTGGCCGATCTGGGCGCCGACTCGCTCGACACCGTGGAGCTGGTGATGGCCCTCGAAGATGAATTCGGTATCGAGATTCCCGACGAGGACGCCGAGAAGATCACCACCGTGCAAAACGCGATCGACTACGCCGTCGCCCATCAGAAAGCCTGATCGCCCATGAGCCGTCGCCGTGTCGTCGTGACCGGCCTGGGCTGCATCTCGCCCGTGGGCAACACGGTGCAGGACTCCTGGGCCAACCTTCTTGCTGGCCAGTCTGGCATTGACCTCATCACCCAGTTTGACGCGAATGCGTTTGCGTGCAAATTTGCGGGCGAGGTCAAGGGCTTCAACATCGCGGACTACATCCCCGAGAAAGAAGCGCGCCACATGGACCGCTTCATTCATCTCGGGCTGGCTGCTGCCTGCCAGGCGGTGGCCGACGCCGGCTTGCCGACGGGCGAAGCCCTGGGTGAGGAGGAGGCCACGCGTATCGGTGTGAACATCGGGTCGGGCATCGGCGGCTTGCCGATGATCGAGCAGACCCATGCCGAACTGGCGGCCCGGGGTCCGCGGCGCATCTCGCCGTTCTTCGTGCCGGCGTCGATCATCAACATGATCTCCGGCCACGTGTCGATCAAATTCGGCTTCAAGGGGCCGAACATCGCGGTTGTCACGGCCTGCACGACGGGCCTGCACGCCATCGGCCTGGCCGCGCGCATGATCGAGTCGGGCGATGCCGACGTCATGGTCGCCGGTGGTGCAGAGGCCACCGTTTCGCCACTGGGTGTGGGCGGATTCGCCTCGGCCCGGGCATTGTCCACGCGCAATGACGACCCCAAAACGGCGTCCCGCCCATGGGACAAGGGCCGCGACGGCTTCGTGCTCGGCGAAGGTGCCGGTGTTCTGGTGGTCGAGGAATACGAGCATGCCAAGGCGCGCGGTGCCCGCATCTATGCGGAAATCGCCGGGTTCGGCATGAGCGGTGACGCCTACCACATGACCGCACCCGACATCGAGGGGCCACGCCGCTCCATGGTGGCGGCCCTGCGCAATGCGGGCGTGAATCCGGACGAGGTCCAGTACCTCAATGCCCATGGCACCTCCACGCCGCTGGGCGACCTGAACGAAACCAATGCCATCAAGGCGGCATTGGGCGAGCACGCCAAGAAGGTGGTGGTGAACTCCACCAAGTCGATGACCGGCCACCTGCTGGGTGGTGCCGGCGGCATCGAGAGCGTGTTCACCGCACTGGCCATCCACCACCAGAAAAGTCCGCCGACGATCAATATTTTCGAGCAGGACCCGGCGTGCGATCTGGACTACTGTGCCAATACCGCTCGCGACCTCAAGATCGATGTGGCCGTCAAGAACAATTTCGGTTTTGGCGGTACGAACGGTACCCTGGTGTTCCGGCGCCTGACCTGAAGACATTTCCGTCGTCTGGCCATGCGCAACGCCCCGTCGGTGATCCATCCGGTGGGGCGTTCGTTCTTTCTGGGACTGCTGCTGGTGTGCCTGGCTCTGGCCGCGGTGGCCGTGGTTGCTGTCTGGGCGCTGACACCGGTGGAGGCACAGCGCGGCCAGCCTGCTCTGGTGGCGGCCCTGGTGGCCTGTGTGCTCTGGGGTGCGTGGGCGTCCGTCTGCTGGTGGCGCAGTCCCGAAGGCCGTCTGGAATGGCGGGACCGGGGTTCATATGCCGATGGCATCGAAGGCAGCTGGTTCTGGCACGGGGCGGCACCACAACCCCGGCTGCTGCATCGGGCGCCCGAGCTGGTGCTGGATTTGCAGCGGGTGGTGCTGGTGCGCCTGGATGGCCGGTGGATCTGGCTGGAGGCGCGCTATGGTGCGGCCAGCTGGTGGGACCTGCGGCGCGCGCTGCTGGCGTCCGCGCCGGTGTGACCGGGCATAGGGTATATTGACCGGCCAGTTTCTCCTTCGCATGCGCCCAGACGACTCCCCGGTTCCACCCCCACCCAACAGCGACACCCAGTTGGTACAGCGTACCCTGGCGGGTGACTCGCGTGCATTCGATCTGCTGGTGCTGAAGTACCAGCGGCGTGTCGAGCGCCTGATCGGGCGCATGGTGCGGGATGTCGATCTGGTGCAGGACATCGCTCAGGAGACGTTCATCCGGGCCTACCGGGCGCTGGCGCAGTTCCGGGGTGATGCCCAGTTCTACACCTGGCTTTACCGCATTGCGGTCAATACAGCCAAGAAGCAGCTGATGGAGCTCAAGCGCGACCCGCTGGTGTTCCAGTCGCAGTTCAAATCGGCGGAGGAAGATGAAACTTCCGGTTCGGAACGCGAACTAACCCAAAGCGCTACCGATACCGAGACGCCGGATGCCGTGTTGGCCAGCAAGGAAATCGCCGAAGCGGTCAATGCGGCCATGGAAGCTCTGCCCGAAGAGCTGCGCATGGCCATCACCCTGCGCGAAATTGAAGGAATGAGCTACGAGGAAATCGCGCAAGCGCTGGACTGCCCGATCGGCACCGTGCGTTCGCGCATATTCCGGGCTCGCGAGGCGATTTCCGCCCGCATCAAGCCCATGCTGGACCGCCAGGGCGGCAAGCGCTGGTGATCCGTGCATGTGATGGATCTGTATCTGTATCTGTGTGTCGTCGAGCCAAGTCAGGATGTCAGTGATGAATGCCATTAGTCAGGATCAAGGCCGGACGCCGTTGTCGGTGGAGCCGTCCGACACCGCAGCAGCCCAGCGGATGTCGCTCTGGATGGACGATGAAGCGGATGCGGTTGAGCTGGATGCGGTGCTGGGTGCGCTGGATGCCGATCAGGAACTGGCGCTGACCTGGGCGTCCTACCACGTCATTGGCGAATCGCTGCGTCAGGAACTGCCCGAGCGCCTGGGGGCTCGTCCTGCCGTCTTCCTGGCGCGGGTGCACGAGCGCCTGGCCGCCGAGGCCGGTGCGCCTGCTGTGGAGATGGCCGCACCGGCTGCTGTGCGGGTGCAGCCCATCGTTCGCGGGCGAGCCGCCAATGATGCGCTGTTCCGCTGGAAGATGGCCGCTGGCGTTGCCTCGCTGGCAGCGGTGATGGCCGTGGCCTGGGGCGTGCTGGGCAGCATGCCCTCCGGTCCGGGTGCCGGGGGACAGATGGCGGCAGCTCCGGTCGGCAACGTGGTGGCGGTCAGCGAGGCCGTGCCACAGACGGCGGCGCCGTCCACCGTGGTGATCGAGACGCCGCAAGGCACCATCGTGCGCGATGCACGCCTGATGCGTCTGCTGGCCGAGCATCGCCAGTACGGCATGTCCGCCCTGCAGATGCCGGCGGGCTTCCTGCGCAACGCCACGCACGATGGTGCGCCCAGTCGCTGAAAGGGTCGGGTCGATGTTGTCGGCACATTCCCGCAGAGATTCGACGTCGGGCTCGCCTTCGGCACTGGCCCGTGCGGTGCGGCGCTGGGGCTCGGCCTCGCTGGTGGCGGTATCGGTGGTCTGCTCGGGTGCGGCCTGGGCCGACAGTTCGCGCAGCATCAACGAGTGGCTCAGCCGCCTGCACGAGGCATCGCGAGAGCGGGCCTATGTCGGCACCCTGGTGGTGTCGGCCGGCCCGGCGATGTCGGCTTCCCGGATCTGGCATGTGTGCGACGGTTCGCAGCAAATGGAGCGCGTCGAAACGCTCACTGGCGCACCCCGCACCACCATCCGGCGCAACAACGATGTGATCACCTTCGATCCGGAGAGCCGTACGGCCTGGACCGAAAAGCGCGAGTCTCTGGGCGTCTTCCCCGAGTTGCTGCGCACACCCAGCAACCTGATTCCCGAGTTCTACGGTGTTGACGAGCTGTCGCACGAGCGCGTGGCCGGGCACATGGCGGACGTGATCGAGTTGATGCCCAAGGATGCACTCAGGTTTGGCTACCGCATCTGGTCGGAGAAGAAAACCGGCCTGGTGATCAAGATGCAGACCCTGGACGAGAGCCGTCAGGTGCTCGAGCAGGTGGCCTTCACCGAGTTGCAGTTCGATGCGCCGGTGCGCATGGACAAGCTCAAGCGCATGATGGCCGATACCAAGGGCTACGAGGTGTTGCGGCCGAGTCTGCGCAAGACCACTCCCGAGGCCGAGGGCTGGCGCATGCGCGATGTGGTGCCCGGTTTCCAGACGGTCAGTTGCCATGTGCGCGATCAATCGGACGGGGGCTCGCCGCCGATGCAGTGGGTGTTTTCAGATGGTCTGGCATCCGTCTCCCTTTTCATTGAACCCTTTGATCCGGTGCGCCACGGTGACGCGGGTCAGGCCGTTGCCGGTGCCACACATTCCCTGACGCAACGCTTGGGCAACCACTGGCTGACCGTCATGGGTGAGGTACCTCTGGCGACCTTGCGCTTGTTTGCGCAAGGCATTGAGCGTACGCGCTGATGCGCAAATAGCCCCGTGCCATCCGAACGGCACCTGTTGTTTCCGTATCCTGTTTGAAGTCTGAAAAATGAAACGCGATATCCGATATGTGCTGGCATCTGGCCTGAGCGCCCTCGTGCTGGGGGCGGGTGCTTCCATGATGAGCCTGCCTGCGCAGGCGCAGCCCGGTGGCGCCATCGTGCACGGGCTGCCCGACTTCACGGCGCTGGTCGAGCAGGCCGGACCCTCGGTGGTCAATATCCGGACGATGGCGCGGGCCAGTGCCGGCATGGGCGAGACCGGACCGGATGAGCAGATGCTCGAATTCTTCCGCCGCTTCGGCATCCCCATCCCGCCGGGCATGACACCGCGTGGGCCGCGTCCGGAGCGGGGTGGCAACGATGAAGCCGTGCCACGCGGGGTGGGGTCCGGGTTCATCCTCAGCAGCGACGGCATGATCATGACCAACCACCACGTGGTCGAGGGCGCTGACGAGTTGATCGTGACGCTGGCGGACAAGCGCGAATTCAAGGCCAAACTCGTGGGCAGCGACCAGCGTACCGATGTCGCGGTGGTCAAGATCGAGGCCACGGGACTCAACGCCGTGCGCATCGGCGATGTCAATCGCCTGCGGGTGGGCGAGTGGGTGATGGCCATCGGCTCGCCATTCGGGCTGGAGAACACGGTGACGGCGGGCATCGTGAGCGCCAAGCAACGCGACACGGGCGATTACCTGCCCTTCATCCAGACCGACGTGGCCATCAATCCCGGCAATTCGGGTGGGCCACTGCTGAACATGCGCGGCGAGGTGGTCGGCATCAACAGCCAGATCTACTCACGCTCGGGGGGCTTTCAGGGCATCTCCTTCGCCATTCCGATCGACGAGGCCATGCGGGTTGCCGAGCAGCTCAAGGCCAGTGGTCGCGTGACGCGTGGACGCATTGGCGTGCGCATCGACCAGGTCAGCAAAGAGGTGGCCGAGTCCATCGGCCTGGGGCAGCCGCGCGGTGCACTGGTGCGGGCGGTCGAGCCGGACTCGCCGGCGGCCAAGGCGGGCATCGAAGCGGGTGACATCATCATCCGTTTCGATGGCAAGGAGGTGGAGAAATCCGCCGATCTGCCGCGCATCGTCGGCAATACCCGGCCGGGCACGCGTGCGGCTATCACGGTGTTCCGCCGGGGGGCGAAAAAGGATTTGTCGATCACGGTGGCCGAACTGGAGCCCGAGCGCTCCGCCAGCAGCAGCGGCGGCGCGCCGGCGACGCCACCCTCGGCGACCGTCAATGCGAAGGCGCTGGGCCTGACGCTGGCCGAACTGAGCGCTGCGCAGAAAAAAGACCTGGGTGTGCAGTCGGGTGTGGCCGTGCTGGCAGTCGAGGGTCCGGCCGCGCGGGCCGGTTTGCGCGAGGGTGATGTGATCCTGGCGGTTGCCAATACCGAAACCCCCAACCTGGCCGAGTTCGACAAGGTGCTCTCGCGCCTGGACAAGACCAGGGCGGTGAACGTCCTGTTCCGCCGGGGCGAGTGGGTGCAGTATGTGGTCATCCGCCCGATGCGCTGACAGGGACTGACCCGACCTCGCCAGGCCCCCAAGACCCAGAAGGCTTGGGGGTTTTTGTCGGTCGGTGCCAATTTGCGACACCAGCAATTTCACTATCCACTTTGGTCAGTCGATTGTTGGTATATGTTTGTGAGCACAAACTTGCCTGCGGGTGTCTGCCGATGATTCGGTAGAATCCGCGCCCGAGGGGATGCTTTCTTCGATCACCTTGAATGGTCGTTCATCATGCGGGATGTGCACAGCTTGTCCCGAACCCATTCACAAGTCCTGCACAGTTTTTGGTCAAAATCTGTGTGCAAGCTGTGGATATTTATCGTGTTGCTGCGTCGCAACAAACAGGCGAACGGGAAGCCGGGGTGTGCAGGATGGGCTTTTTGCCTACAATGAAACCCCAACTATCGCAGTTGCCATTGATTGTTGGTTATGGGCGCGTCAACCCCTGACGCGCCCTTTTTTTGCACCGGTGCCAAGCCGGGTTCCTGGTAGTTCTGATGAACCACATCCGCAATTTTTCCATCATCGCGCACATCGACCATGGCAAGTCCACCCTGGCTGACCGCATCATTTCGCTGTGCGGTGGCCTGTCTGCGCGCGAGATGAGCGAGCAGGTGCTCGACTCCATGGATCTCGAAAAGGAGCGGGGCATCACGATCAAGGCGCAGACGGCGGCACTGACGTACAAGGCGCGCGACGGCAAGGTCTACAACCTCAACCTCATCGACACCCCGGGCCACGTGGACTTCTCCTACGAGGTGAGCCGCTCGCTGTCGGCGTGCGAGGGCGCGCTGCTCGTGGTTGACGCTTCGCAAGGTGTGGAGGCACAGACGGTGGCCAACTGCTACACCGCGCTCGACCTGGGTGTGGAAGTGCTGCCGGTGCTCAACAAGATGGATCTGCCCCAGGCCGATCCCGACAACGCCAAGCAGGAAATCGAGGACGTGATCGGGATCGATGCGAGCGATGCCGTGCCGTGCTCGGCCAAGACCGGCATGGGTGTCGAAGACATTCTGGAGATGGTGGTCGCCAGGGTGCCGCCGCCGAAGGGCAATCCCGAGGCGCCGCTGCGCGCCATGATCATCGACAGCTGGTTCGACAACTACGTCGGTGTTGTGATGCTGGTGCGCGTGGTCGATGGCCGCCTGGACCGGGGCGACAAGATCAAGCTCATGGCCACGGGGGCGCTGTACAACGCAGAAAAACTCGGCGTGTTCACGCCAGCCAACGAGCCGCGCAGCGCCCTGGAGGCGGGCGAAGTGGGCTACATCATCGCCGGCATCAAGGAGCTCAAGGCGGCCAAGGTGGGCGACACCGTGACGGCGGTCAAGACCAGCAGCGGTGCCAACCTGGTGGCTGCCACCGAGCCGCTCCCGGGCTTCAAGGAAGTCAAGCCGCAGGTGTTCGCGGGGCTGTACCCCTCCGAGGCGAGCGAGTACGACCAGTTGCGTGATGCGCTGGAGAAGCTCCAGCTCAACGACGCCGCCTTGCGCTACGAGCCCGAAGTGTCGCAGGCGCTGGGCTTCGGCTTCCGCTGCGGTTTCCTGGGGCTGCTGCACATGGAGATCGTGCAGGAACGCCTGGAGCGTGAGTTCGACCAGGATCTGATCACCACCGCCCCGAGCGTGGTGTATGAGGTGGTCAAGGGCGACGGCGAGGTGATCCTGGTCGAGAACCCCTCGAAGATGCCCGATGCCGGCCGCATCGAGGAAATCCGCGAGCCCATCGTGACCGTGCACCTGTACATGCCGCAGGAATACGTGGGCCCTGTCATGACACTGGCCAACCAGAAGCGCGGCGTGCAGATCAACATGGCCTACCACGGCAAGCAGGTCATGTTGACCTACGAGATGCCGCTTGGCGAGATCGTGCTGGATTTCTTCGACAAGCTCAAATCGGTCAGCCGTGGCTACGCATCCATGGACTACGAGTTCAAGGAGTACCGCAAGTCGGATGTGGTCAAGGTCGACATGCTGCTCAACGGCGAAAAGGTCGATGCGCTGTCCATCATCGTGCACCGCAGTCAGGCCCAGTACCGCGGCCGTGCCGTGGCGGCCAAGATGCGCGAGATCATCAGCCGTCAGCAGTTCGACGTGGCCATTCAGGCTGCCATCGGTGGCAATGTCATTGCGCGTGAGACCATCAAGGCGCTGCGCAAGAACGTGCTGGCAAAATGCTACGGTGGCGACATCACCCGCAAGCGCAAGCTCCTCGAGAAACAGAAAGCAGGCAAGAAACGCATGAAGCAGATTGGTTCGGTCGAAGTGCCCCAGGAGGCTTTCCTGGCGATTCTGCAGGTGGAGGAATGATGCCGGCCATGGGAGGGCTGACCGCCGTGATCCTGGCGGTCTTTGCCGGGTATGCGGGAGCCTGGTATCTGGGTGCCGTGCAGGGCAATTTTTCCCTGCTGCTCATGCTGGCCACGGTGGTGACCGGCCTGTACTGGCTGGCGGAGAAGCTGGTGTTTCTGCCGCGCCGCCGTCATGCGGTCGAGCGTTTCGATGCCCAGCGGCAGGAGCGCCAGCGTGCCTTGCAGTCACAGGGCTTCCAGCCGGAGCCGGCCGAAGAAGCCCAGGCAAGCCGCACCCGCCATGATCTGCTGGCCCAGCCCTGGTGGCTGGACTGGACCGCCGGGTTGTTCCCCGTGATCCTGGCGGTGTTTGTGCTGCGCTCTTTTCTGTTCGAGCCGTTCAAGATTCCCTCGGGCTCGATGGTGCCCACCCTGCGCGTGGGCGACCTGATCCTGGTCAACAAATTCCACTACGGCATCCGTATGCCGGTGTTCAATCACCTGCTGGTGGCCAACCATGAGCCGCAGCGTGGTGATGTCATGGTGTTCCGCTACCCGCCGCAGCCGAGCCTGGACTACATCAAGCGGGTGGTCGGGGTGCCGGGTGACGTGGTGGCCTACTTCAACAAGCAACTGACCATCAATGGCCAGCCGGTGCCCAAGGTGGCGCAGAGCGATTTCTTCGACAGCGAGACCATGCGCTATTCGAAGCAGTTCGAAGAGGTGTTGGGCGACAGGCGCTACGCCACCCTCAACGATGACGAGCGCCCCGCCTTCGTGCCGGGTGCCAGCGATTTCCCCTACCGGGACCACTGCCGCTACAGCGTGGAGGGCGTGGAGTGCAAGGTGCCGCCCGGCCACTATTTCATGATGGGTGACAATCGGGATAATTCGCTGGATTCGCGCTACTGGGGCTTTGTTCCGGAGCAGAACATCGTTGGCAAGGCGTTCTTTGTGTGGATGAATTTCGGCGACATGAGCCGGATTGGCCGTTTCGAATAGGCTGCACAGCACAAACCGCATCATCTGAAGGAGGGCAAACTGTCATGCAACTTCAACGCAAGCAGCGTGGACTGACGTTCATCGGTCTGCTGCTCGTCGGCACGCTCGTGGCGCTGGCGGTCGTGGTGGTGGCGCAGGTCATTCCGACCTACATCGAGTACCTGGCCGTGCACAAGGCGGTCAGGAAATCGGCAGGGGGCTCGACGGTGGCCGAGGTCCGGGCCATTTTTGACAGGGCGGCCCAGATCGACGATATCCGCACGATCGCCGGCAAGGACCTCGACATTGGCAAACAGGGCGATCAGGTGGTGGTCCGCTTTGCCTACAGCCGCGAAATCCATCTGGCGGGGCCGGCCTACCTGGTGATGAAGTACGAGGGGGCCTCGAACTGATGGCGGCATGGCGGCACGAGGTCCTGGTCGCAGACCGGAGCAGGCCTTGACGGCCGGTCTGGAGCGTCTGGCACAACGGCTTGGGCACCGTTTCCAGCAGCCGAAGCTGCTGGAGCGTGCCCTGACGCACCGCAGTTTTTCCGCCGACCACAACGAGCGCCTGGAGTTCCTGGGTGACTCCGTGCTCAACCTGGCCATTTCCGGGTTGCTGTTCGAGCGGCTGCGTGATCTGCCCGAAGGCGACCTGTCGCGGATCCGCGCCAACCTGGTCAAGCAGGACACGCTGCACGGTATCGCCGCAGGCCTGGAGCTGTCGGCGTGCCTGCGCCTGGGCGAGGGCGAGAAGCGGTCTGGTGGGCAAAAGCGTCCTTCCATCCTGGCCGATGCGCTGGAAGCCGTGATCGGGGCGGTGTACCTCGATGCCGGGTTCGAGGCGGCCAGGGCGCTGGTGCATCGGCTGTACGCCGATATCCAGTTGCATGCCGGCATGCACGCCATGGACAAGGATGGCAAGACCGCCTTGCAGGAGTGGCTGCAGGCCCGCAAAATGAAACTGCCCGAATACCGCGTGGTGGCGACCACGGGCGAAGCGCACCGCCAGACCTTCGAGGTGGCCTGCGTGGTGGCCGAACTGGGGCTGACCGAGTGCGGCACCGGAGCCTCGCGCCGGGCCGCCGAGCAGGCCGCGGCGGCAGCGATGCTGCGCGCGCTCACGACATCCTCTGGCCGTCCGGCCGCTGTCCGAAAGAACTGATACCCATGTCCAAGCCTTCCGATCCCGCGAACGCCCCGGCGCCGGCGGGCGTCAACGACCTCGAGGCCATGCTCGCGCGCGCCTTGGGCCGACCGGGTCCGTTGACCGGGGGTGACGATGCACCGCTGCCGGCCGAAGCGCCGGTCGTGGCGCCGCAGGAGCAGCGCTGTGGCTTCGTCGCCATCGTGGGCAAACCCAATGTCGGCAAGTCGACCCTGCTCAACGCCCTGGTCGGACAGAAGATCAGCATCACCTCGCGCAAGGCGCAGACCACGCGCCACCGCATCACCGGCTACCGCACGGTGGGGCGCAGCCAGTTCGTGTTCGTCGATACCCCGGGTTTCCAGACCCGCCATGGCAACGCGCTGAACCGCTCGCTGAACAAGACGGTGCTCGGCGCGGTGGCCGACGTCGACCTGATCCTGTTCGTGGTCGAGGCCGGGCGCTTCAATCTGGCCGACGCCAAGGTGCTCGATCTGCTGCCCAAGGGCATTCCGGTGGTGCTGGTGGCCAACAAGTTCGACCTCATCCACCGGCGCGGCGAACTCGCGCCGTGGCTGCGCTCGATGCAGGAGCGCCACGCCTTCGCCGAGTATGTGCCGATGTCGGCCAAGAATCCGAAGGACATTCAGCGCCTGTTCGGCATCTGCGAGACCTACCTGCCGCAGCAGCCCTGGATGCACGATCCGGAGGAACTGACCGATCGCAGCGAGCGCTTCATGGCGGCCGAGATGGTGCGTGAAAAGCTCTTCCGCCTGACCGGCGACGAGCTGCCCTACACCTCCACCGTGGTGATCGACAAATTCGAGCAGGAAGGCACGATGCGCCGCATCGCGGCGACCATCATCGTCGAGCGCGAGGGCCACAAGGGCATGGTGATCGGCGAGAAGGGCGAGAAGCTCAAGCGCATCGGTACCGAGGCGCGCCAGGAGCTGGAAAAGCTGTGGGACACCAAGGTGTTTCTGGAGTTGTGGGTCAAGGTACGCTCGGGCTGGGCGGACGACGAGGCCCGTGTACGCTCGTTCGGTTATGAGTGATGCAGCCCCCACGCTCCGCCGCTGCGCGGGTCGCGCCTTGCAGGCCGCGGCATCGCCGGAGTCGATGCCTCTTCGTCCCGTCCAGCCCTGCGCAGGCAGGGCCGGAGCCGCGGTCCTCAGCCCCCCAAGGGGGTGCGGATTCAGCTTGGGGCGGCCCGGCGCTGAATCCAAGGCCCCCACGCTCCGCCGCTGCGCGGGTCGCGCCTTGCAGGCCGCGGCATCGCCGGAGTCGATGCCTCTTCGTCCCGTCCAGCCCTGCGCAGGCAGGGCCGGAGCCGCGGTCCTCAGCCCCCCAAGGGGGCGCGGATTCAGCTTGGGGCGGCCCGGCGCTGAATCCAAGGCCCCCACGCTCCGCCGCTGCTGTCCATGAGCAAACGGGTCCACGATGAGCCCGCGTTCGTCCTGCACCGCTACGACTGGAGCGAAACCAGCCTGATCCTGGAGGTGTTCGGGCGGGGCCAGGGGCGTATCGCGCTGGTGGCCAAGGGGGTCAAACGACCAACTTCGCAGTTCCGGCCGGTGCTGCTGCCGCTGCAGCCGCTGCTGCTGTCCTGGGGTGGCGAGGCCGAGGTACGCACGCTCAAGTCGGCCCAGTGGCAGGGTGGCCACGTCATGCCGACCGGCGACGCGCTGCTGGCGGGCAGTTACCTCAACGAGTTGCTGATGCGGCTGCTGGCGCGCGACGATCCCCATCCGCGGCTGTTCGACGACTATGCGCTCGCGGTGCAGCTGCTGTCCGAGCGCAGCGAGGCGCAACCGCTGATCCTGCGGGCGTTCGAGCTGGTGCTGCTGCGCGATGCAGGCTTCCTGCCCGACCTGGCGCGGGAGGGCAGTTCGCTGCAGCCGCTGGACCCGGCGCTGCCCTACGTGCTCCAGCCCGAGGCGGGTCTGCGCCAGGCGCATGCGGACGACCCGCACGTGATGGCCGGCCATGACTGGCTGGCGCTGCAGGCGGCGCTGGAGACGGATACCCCGCTGCTGGCGGCCATGCGCGCCAGCCTGCCGGTCATGCCCGCGCTGCGCGCGCAACTGCGGACCTTGCTGCACTACCATAGTGGTGTTCAGGTGTTCCGCACCCGCCAACTGATGCTGGATGCGCATGCCCTGACCCGGCCCCGCCCCGATGCGGTGCTGCCGCAGGCGCCAGCCTGAGCACGCCAACCTCACACCACCGACCGATCCCGCCGATCGCCATGACCTCCATCGCCGAACCGCACACCGGGCGCACTGCGCTGTCGGTGAACCTCAACAAGGTGGCTCTGGTGCGCAACACGCGCCATCTGGGCATTCCGTCCGTGACCCGGGCTGCAGCGCTGTGCCTGCAGGCGGGCGCACGCGGCATCACCGTTCACCCGCGCCCGGACGAACGACACATCCGCCGCCACGACGTGTTCGAGCTGGCCGAGCTGATGCGCCAGTGGCCCGACCGCGAGTTCAACATCGAGGGCAACCCGTTCCACAACCTCATGGAGATCGCGCGCGAGCTGCATGCCCGGGGGCTGCCCTTGCACCAGTTGACCTTCGTACCGGACAGCGAGGGCCAGTTCACGAGCGACCACGGCTGGAGCTTTCCGCAGGACGCCGAGCGCCTGCTGCCGGTGGTGGCCGAAGCCAGGACGCTCGGGGTCCGTGTGAGCCTGTTCATGGACCCGCTGCCCGCACAGATGGCGGCGGCGCGCGCTGTCGGCGCGGACCGGGTGGAGTTGTACACCGAGCCGTACGCCGCCGCCTGGGCCGATCCACAGGCGCGCGAGGTCCAGTTGCAGGCCTACCGTGCGGCCGCGGAGGCCGCGCTGGCTGCGGGCCTGGGGCTCAACGCGGGCCACGACCTCAACCGCGACAATCTGACGGAATTTCTGCGCGTGGTGCCTGGCATCAGCGAGGTGTCGATCGGCCACGCCCTGATCGCCGATGCGCTCGAGCTGGGCTACGCCACCACGGTGGCTGGTTACCAGCGCTGCATCGACGCGGCTTTCGAGGCCTGAGGCCATGATTTTCGGCATCGGCACCGACGTCTGTGACATCCGCCGCATCGAGGCCACGCTGGGCCGGCAGGGTGAGCGCTTCGTCCAGCGGGTGCTGGGGGCGTCGGAGTTGGCAATCTGGCAGCGCCGCAGCGCCAGCTGGCCCCAGCGCGGCGTGCGCTACCTGGCCACGCGCTTCTCGGCCAAGGAGGCCTTCTCGAAGGCCGTGGGCATGGGCATGCGCATGCCCATGACCTGGCGCGACTGCGAGATCCTCAACGAGCCCAGCGGCAAACCCGTGATCGTGCTGCATGGTGCATTGCGCGAGTGGTGCGAGGCGCGCGGTCTGCGGGCCCACGTCACCGTCACCGACGAAACCGACTACGCCGCGAGCTTCGTGGTGATCGAACAATGATGCATGCCCCCCTGATCATCGACGTGGCCGGCCTGGCGCTGACCGAGGACGACCGCCGACGTCTGGCGCATCCCCTGGTGGGCGGCGTCATCCTGTTCGGCCGCAACTGGCAGGACCGCGCGCAACTCACAGCCCTGTGCGGATCCATTCGCGCCGTGCGTGCCGACCTGCTGATCGCCGTGGACCACGAGGGTGGGCGCGTGCAGCGCTTTCGCAGCGACGGCTTCACCCACCTGCCGCCGATGGCACGCCTGGGTGCGCTGTGGATGGGCGCCGGTTCACCCGAGGGGGCGCTGCGGGCCATGAACGCCGCCACGGCGGCCGGCTACGTGTTGGGGGCCGAGCTGCGTGCCTGCGGCGTGGACCTGAGCTTCGCCCCGGTAGA
>NZ_JAQVEJ010000199.1 GCF_028698005.1 Hydrogenophaga sp. | reverse complement strand
GCCGATGCCGGTGCGGCGCAGCTCATGGGCCGCAAGCAGCCGATGATCAACGCGCTGGCCCGCCTGGGCGGCCTGGTGCCGGGTGAGCTGCCCAAGACCATGCAGGCCATGGGCATCACGGGCAACCTGGGCAAGCTGTTCAGCACCCACCCGCCGATGGAAGAGCGTATCGCCGCGCTGCAGCAGCTCTGATGCGCCGGCTTCGGCCGGTCTGCATGAAAAGAAACCCGCCTTCCGGCGGGTTTCGTTTTAACAGGCTTGTGGTTCGATGGTCGCGTGCATCCGGTCGGCGAGTTCCGGCCTGCCGAGTTCGCCCAGCCGAGTCGCTGCGTCCGGGCGGGTGCGCGCGGATGATCCGGTGCAGCGCTTCGGGCCGGCCCGGACTCAGTAGCCGTAGGGGTTGTGCGGGTGGCGCGGTTGCTGACGCCCGTAGCCACGGTCGTACTGGCGGGGCGTCACGTCCACCTGGACGAAGCGGCCGGGGGCCTGGGCCGTCTGCATCGTGTACTGGCGACCCGCGTATTCGTACACCACGTTGTAGCCGGCCGGGCGTTGCTCGCTCACATACTCGGTCTGGCAGCGTTGCACGGTTTCGTAGCGGTCGGGCTGGCGGCCCTCGATGCGGTCGCCGATGACCGCGCCGCCGATCAGGCCGACCACGGTGGCGATGGCGCGGCCGCTGCCGCCGCCGATGGCATTGCCCATGGCGCCACCGGCGATGCCGCCCATGACGGCGCCGGCGCCACTGGTGCGGCCGGAGACGAGGACCTGTTCGGCACGGCAGACCTCGCGCGGTACCGACACGGTTTCATAGAGGGGGGTGCTGCTCACGACACGGGCCCTCTCGGTGCCCGCCTGGGCCAGGCCACTGGCGGACAGGGCGATCGCGCCTACCACGAACGGTGCGGACAGGGGCAGCAGGGCGATGGGCTGGCGAAGAAGTTTCATGATGAAAAGCTCCTTGGGTTGAGGGAGCCTTCATCGTGCGCGCCGCATGTCAAGCGCCATCGGCGCGCGCGTAAAGCTGGCGCGGCAGTTGTAACGCGGCGTTTACACGGTGGCGAGCAGGCTTTGCGCCACCGCCTCGGCCACCCGGATGCCGTCCACGCCCGCCGAGAGGATGCCGCCGGCGTAGCCTGCGCCTTCGCCGGCCGGGTACAGGCCGCGCGTGTTCAGGCTCTGGAAATCCTCGCCGCGCGTCAGGCGCAGTGGAGAGCTGGTGCGGGTCTCGACGCCGGTCATGACGGCGTCCGGCATGTCGTAGCCGCGAATCTTGCGGCCAAAGGCCGGCAGGGCCTCGCGCATCGCTTCCACAGCATAGGCGGGCAGCACTTCGGCCAGGTCGCCCAGGTGCACGCCCGGGCGGTACGAGGGGAAGACTTCGCCCAGTGCCTGAGAGGGGCGGCCGGCGAGAAAGTCGCCCACGAGCTGGGCCGGCGCGTCGTAGGTGCCGCCGCCGTACTCAAAGGCGCGTGCTTCGAGCGCGCGCTGCAGCACGATGCCCGCGAGGGGGTGAACACGGCCTTCGGACTGCAGGGCCTCGGCTGCGTCCGCCTGGCGCGCGCCGTCGGCCTCGCCGAAGGCGGCGATCCACAGCGGTCGGTCCTGCGGGAAGCGCGTGGGGAAGTCGGCCGGGTCGATGCCGACCACCATGCCGGCGTTGGCGTTGCGCTCGGCGCGCGAGTACTGGCTCATGCCGTTGGTGACCACGCGCCCGGGTTCGCTGGTGGCCGCGACCACGGTGCCGCCCGGGCACATGCAGAAGCTGTAGACCGTGCGACCGTTGCTGGCGTGGTGCACCAGCTTGTAGTCGGCGGCGCCCAGCAGCGGATGGCCGGCGTGGCGGCCCCAGCGGGCGCGGTCGATCACGCTTTGCGGGTGCTCGATGCGCACGCCGATCGAAAAGGGCTTGGGTTCGAGGAACACGCCCGTGTCGTGCAGCATCGTGAAGGTGTCGCGCGCGCTGTGGCCGAGCGCGAAGATGGCCCGGCGCATCGGCATCTCCAGTCGTTCGCCCGTGTCCTGTCGCTCCACGGTCAGCGCGGCCAGGTGCTGGCGGCCGTCGGCGCCGGTGGCCAGACGCACACCGCGCACCTGGTGCTGGAAGCGGATCTCGCCGCCGAGCGCGATGATCTGGCGGCGCAGGGCCTCGACCACCTTGACCAGCTTGAAGGTGCCGATGTGCGGGTGCGCGGTGTACAGGATCTCGGGCGGTGCGCCGGCCTCGACGAAGGCCTGCATCACGCGGCGGCCGAGGAATCGCGGGTCCTTGATCTGGCTGTACAGCTTGCCGTCGGAGAACAGGCCGGCGCCGCCCTCACCGTACTGCACGTTGCTCTGCGGATTGAGCCGGCGCCGGCGCCACAGGCCCCAGGTGTCCTGGGTGCGCTCGCGCACCGGCTTGCCGCGCTCGAGCACGATGGGACGAAAACCCATCTCCGCCAGCGTCAGCGCCGCCAGCAAGCCGCACGGGCCCAGACCGACGACCACCGGGCGGTCTTCCTCGCTGGCGGGCCAGCCGGCCGGCGCATGGCCGGGCGCGCGCCAGGCCATGTCGGGCGTGGGCTGGATGTGGGGGTGGGTGCCGATGCGCGCCAGTAACTGCGTTTCATGTTCGGGGCTGGCCAGTGCCACGTCAACGATGTAGACCGCCATCAGGTCGGCCTTGCGCGCGTCGAAGCTGCGCTTGAAGACCTCCAGTTGCGCGATGTCGCCGGTCGGCACGCCCAGGGCCTGGGCGGCCAGCCGGGTCAGGGCCTCGACGGGGTGGGGCGGCGGCGCGCGGTCCTCATCGGTTTCCTGCGGGGCGTCGGCGGCGCGGCGGTGCTCGTGGGGCACGTCGGCCAGGGGCAGCTTGAGTTCGGCGATGCGGATCATGGGTCGTGGGGCTTGTGTTGATCAAGCAGGGCGGGACCCCCTATTGTCCCCGTTTGTGGCGGACGGGATGCGGGTCGGGTCCGGATAAAATCGCCAGGCTGCCGGGGTCGGTCGAGACCCCGCTGGCGTTGGACGACGCCAGCGGCGTCCTGGTCCGCTACCTACCCCAACCATGACCGCATCCCTTCCGAGCAAGCCACCGTCGCTGTGGCGCGTGTACCTGATGTTCCTCGGGCCCATGATCCTGTCGAACATCCTCCAGGGCCTGTCGGGAACGCTCAACGGCGTCTTCATCGGCCAGATGCTGGGCACGCATGCCCTGGCCTCGGTGGCCGGCATGTTCCCGATCATTTTCTTTTTCATCTCGCTGGTCATCGGCCTGGGTGCGGGCGCATCGGTGCTGGTGGGCCAGGCCTGGGGCGCACGGGAACCAGGCAAGGTGCGGACCATCACGGGGACCGCGCTGGCCCTGGGGGCGCTGATCGGCCTGGTGGCGGCGGTGCTGGGTGCGATGTTCGCGCGCGAGGCCATGGTGGCATTGGGTACGCCCGCCGACGTGCTGGAAGATGCCCTGCGCTATGCGCGCGTGATGATGCTGATGATGCCGGTGCTGCTGGTCTTCATCCTGTTCACCCAGTTGCTGCGCGGCGTCAGCGACACCATCTCGCCGCTGCTGGCGCTGCTGATATCGACCACCACGGGACTGATACTGACACCGGCCTTCATCCAGGGCTGGCTGGGGCTGCCGCGCCTGGGCATTCTGAGCGCCGCCGTGGCCAGTCTGCTGTCCACAGCGGCGGCGATGGCGTTTCTGGCCGTCCGGCTGCGGCGCATGGGCCATGTGATGGCGCCCGATCGAAAGTTGCTGGCTGCGTTCCGGATCGACCGCGCCATTCTGGCCAGTGTGTTCAGAATCGGGCTGCCCACGGGCGTGCAGATGGTGGTGATGTCCTTGTCGCAACTGGTCATTCTGGCCCTGGTCAACCAGCACGGCTCGCAGGCCACGGCAGCCTATGGCGCCGTCACCCAGGTGGTCAACTACGTACAGTTTCCGGCGCTGTCGATCGCCATCACCGCGTCCATCCTGGCCGCACAGGCCATCGGCGAGGGTGCCACCGAGCGCCTGGGCGCCATTCTCAGCACCGGGCTGTGGCTGAATGTGGCCATCACCGGCAGCTTCGTGCTGCTGGGCTATGCCCTGTCGCAGACCCTGCTGGGCCTGTTCCTGACCGATCCGGCCGTGCGCGCGCAGGGCGGGCACCTGTTGCACATCATGCTCTGGAGCCTGCTGGTGTTCGGCTTCCAGGCGATGGTCAGTGGCATCATGCGCGCCAGCGGCGACGTGCTGGTGCCCACGGGCATTACCATCTTCTGCATCCTGGTGGTGCAGATGGGAGTGGCGTGGGCGCTCAACCGCCGCATCGGGCTCGAAGGCATCTGGATCGGGTTCCCCGTGGCCTACCTGGCGATGCTGGCACTGCAGACGGTGTATTACCGTGGTGTGTGGCGGCACCGCACGATCGAGCGCCTGGTCTGAGACGAAGGTGGGATAATCCCTGTCGTGAAGCTCGCCAGACCGTCGCTGGCACAGGACCCGAAAGGGTGTGCTGGAGGAACGTCCGGACTGCACAGGGCAGCGTAGGAGGTAACACCTCTCCACCGACCAGCCGCAAGGCCCTAAGGTGAGGATCAGAGCAACAGAGACGAGCCGATTCAGTTCGGGTGAAACGGGCAATCTCTACGCGCAGCAATGCCAAATAGGCCAGCGTTGATGTGGCTCCGCGGAGCTGGCGGGTAGGCAGCA
>NZ_JAQVEJ010000041.1 GCF_028698005.1 Hydrogenophaga sp. | reverse complement strand
CGCCGTGCGAGAGGCGGTCGGCCCGGATGCCTACCTGACCATCGACGCCAACGGTTTCTGGAGCTACGAAAAGGCCCTGCACATCATCCGAAAGATCGACTCCGCGGGGCTGGACCTGATCGAGCAGCCACTGCCACACTGGGACATCGAGGGCATGGCCCGCCTGCGTGCCGCCGTGCGCACGCCCATCTACGCCGACGAGTCGGCGCAGGAGCTGCACAACATCAAGGAAATCATTGACCGCCGCGCCGCCGATGGCCTGTTCATCAAGCTGCAAAAGGCCGGCGGCCTGGTCAAGGCCCAGCGCTGGCTGACCATGGCGCGCCTGGCCGGCCTGCCGGTGCACTGCGGCTGCATGATCGGCTCGGGTCTGGAGCACAGCCCCGCCGCCCACCTGTGGGTGGCCAATGAATGGGCCACGCAGGGCCTGAACGAATCCATCGGCCCGCTGATGATCCACGGCACCATGGAGAGCAAGAACATCGAGCCCGGCACCGACATCTCGCTCAACATCCCCCGCTTCGAGGGCGGCATGTGCTACCCGAACGAAGGTCCGGGCCTGGGCATTGAGCTCAATGACGACTTCCTGGTGCGCAACCGGACCGCGGGCCGCGAACCCCGCGTGGTGGCCCTGTGACGCAGCGCCAGGGGCCGCTCGGCCATCTCACGGTGGTCGAGTTCGCCGGTCTGGGGCCGGCACCCTTCGCCGGCATGATGCTGGCCGACCAGGGTGCGCGCGTCATCCGTATCGACCGCCCGGTCAAGCCGGGCGCCAAGGGCGGCATGGCCGCACTGACCGCGCGCCGCAGCGATGTCCTCGCACGCGGCCGCGAATCCATCACGCTGGATCTCAAGAGCCCCGAAGGGCGCGACACGGCGCTGCGCCTGATCGAGCGCTCCGATGTCCTGCTCGAGGGGTTCAGGCCCGGCGTCATGGAGTCGCTTGGTCTCGGACCGGATGTCTGCCTCGCGCGTCAGCCCCGCCTCGTCTATGGCCGTGTCACCGGCTGGGGACAGGACGGACCACTCGCGCAGGCGCCCGGGCACGACATCAACTACGTGGCCCTGACCGGCGCGCTGCATTCGTGCGCGCGTCCGGGCCAGCCACCTACCGTCACGCCCGGCCTGATCGGCGACTTTGGTGGCGGGGGCATGCTGCTGGCTTTCGGTGTGCTGGCCGCCGTCTCGCACGCACAGCAAACCGGCCGTGGCCAGGTGGTGGACGCGGCGATCTGCGACGGCGCCGCGCTGCTGTCGTCGCTGGTTTACGGCTGGCGCTCGGCCGGCCTGTGGAATGCCGAAGCCGGCACCAACAATGGTGATGGCGGCTCGCACTTCTACGACGTGTACCGCTGTGCCGACGGCCGCTACATCTCGGTTGGCGCGATGGAGCCACAGTTCTACGCCGCACTGCGCGAGCGCTGTGGGCTCGCCGACCCGGCCTTCGATGCCCAGTGGGACTCACGCCAGTGGCCGGCACTCAAGCAGAAACTCGCCGAGGTGTTCCTACAAAAGACGCGCGACCAGTGGTGCACCCTGCTCGAAGGCAGCGATGCCTGCTTTGCCCCGGTGCTGAGCCTGGACGAAGCCCCGGACCATCCGCACAACCGCGCCCGTGGCACGTTCGCGCAGGTCGATGGCATCACCCAGCCGGCACCCGCGCCACGCTTCAGCGTGACGCCCGCCGCCCCATGCCGCCCCGTGGGCGAGGCCGGCGCTGAGACCGAGTCCATCCTGCGCGAGCTGGGTCTTCCGGTGGACACCGCAGCGCCCTGAACGGTCCCGGACTGGCGTAGGATGACGCCATGAGTCATTCCCAGCCAGCCCACGCCGATTTCATCATCATCGGCGCCGGCATCGCCGGCGCCTCCCTCGCCTACTTCCTCGCGCCCCAGGGCCGTTGCCTGGTGCTTGAGCGCGAAAGCCAGCCCGGCTACCACAGCACCGGGCGCTCGGCCGCCCAGTTCATCGCCAGCTACGGCCCACCCCAGGTGCGCGCCCTCTCGCGCGCCAGCGAACCCTTCTTCACATCGCCGCCCGCGGGCTTTGCCGACACCCCCTTGCTGACACCGCGCGGCCTGCTCACGGTCGCCGGTCCGGACGAAATGCCGCACCTGGAAGATGCCTGGGCGACGCTGCAGCAGACCAGCCCGCGCGGGCGCCGGCTCACGGCGGCCGAAGCGCTGGCCATGGTGCCGGTGCTGCGCCCCGACAAGGTCAGCGCCGCCATCCACGAGCCGGACAGCTTCGACATGGACGTGCACGCCATTCACCAGGGCTATCTGCGCGGCTTCCGGCATGCCGGCGGCGAGCTGATCGCCGATGCCGAGGTGGTGGCCATCGAACGCCGGGGCGAACGCTGGCACGTGCACACGGCGCGCGGTCTCAGCTTTGCCGCGCCCGTGCTCGTCAACGCCGCCGGCGCCTGGTGCGACGAGGTCGCCCGGCTGGCGGGCGCGGCGCCCATCGGCCTCGTGCCCAAGCGGCGCAGCGCCTTCACCTTCGCGCCGCCCGCCGGGGCAGACACCACGGGCTGGCCCTTGCTGCTGGCTGCCGACGACAGCTTCTACATGAAGCCCGATGCCGGCGCCCTGCTGGCCTCGCCGGTCAACGCCGACCCGACCCATCCGCAGGACGTGCAGCCCGAAGAACTGGACATCGCACTCGGCATCCACGCCCTCGAAACCTGGACCACACTCACGCCGCGCCCTACCCACGCCTGGGCCGGCCTGCGCTCCTTCGTGGCCGACGGCGATCTGGTCGGCGGCTTCGATGCCCAGGCGCCGGGCTTCTTCTGGTGTGCGGCCCAGGGTGGCTATGGCATCCAGACCAGCGCCGCCATGGGCGAGGCCTGCGCCGCGCTCGCACGCGGCCTGCCGCTGCCCGCGCACATCGCCGACTGCGGCCTGAGCGCCGACATGCTCTCACCCGCGCGGCCCACGCTGCGCCCCTGAACCGGACACCCCATGCTGCCCTTCGACTTCAGCCACCACTACCCCAGCACCCGCCTGCCAGTCTTCGCCCGCAACGTCGTCGCCACCTCGCATCCGCTGGCCGCGCAGGCCGGGCTGCGCATGCTGCTGGCCGGCGGCAACGCGGTGGACGCCGCCATTGCCGCCGCCGCGGCGCTGACCGTGACCGAACCCGTGAGCAACGGCCTGGGCTCCGACGCCTTCTGCATCCTCTGGGACGGCCGGCAGCTCCATGGCCTGAACGCCAGCGGCCACGCGCCCGAGGCCTGGACGCCCGCGTATTTCCACCGCAAGTACGGCGACGGTGCCCAGACGCCACCCAAGCGCGGCATCGATGCCGTGACGGTGCCCGGCGCCGTGGCCGGCTGGATGGCGCTGAGCCGGCGCTTCGGCAAACTGCCCTTCGGCGACCTGCTGCAGCCGGCCATCGAGCTGGCCGAGCGCGGTTACGCCGTGCCGGTGGTCGTGCAGCAGAAATGGGCGGCGGCCACACCCGAGTTGCAGTCGCTGCCCGGCTTCGCCCAGGCCTTCCTGCCCTGGGGACGGGCACCCCGGGTGGGCGAAGTGTTCCGCTTCCCGGCCGCCGCGCGCGGCCTGCGCGCCCTCGCCGAAACGCAGGGCGAAGCCTTCTACCGCGGCCCCATCGCCCAGGCGCTGGCCCGCTTCGCCGCCGCCCAGGGCGGCGCCCTCAGCGAAGCCGACCTGGCCGCGTTCGAGCCCGAATGGGTCACCCCGATCGGGCAGGACTACCGTGGCTACACGCTGCACGAGATCCCGCCCAACGGCCAGGGCATCGCGGCACTGATCGCCCTGGGCATCCTGGGCCATTTCGACCTCGCGTCCCTCGGACCCGACAGCGTGGCCGCGCAGCACCTGCAGATCGAGGCCATGAAGCTGGCCTTCGCCGACGTTTACCGCTACGTCGCCGACCCGCGGGCCATGGACCTGACGCCCGAGCAGATGCTCGATCCGGCCTACCTGAAGGCACGCGCGGCCTGCATCGACCCGCGTCGCGCACAGGATGTCGGCGCCGGCAACCCGGCCAAGGGCGGTACCGTGTACCTCACCACCGCCGATGCCAGCGGCATGATGGTCAGCTTCATCCAGAGCAACTACATGGGCTTCGGCGCCGGTGTGGTCGAGCCCGAATTCGGCATCAGCCTGCAGAACCGTGGCCACGGCTTCAACCTCGCCACAGCGCCCGGGCGCAACACCGCCAACCTGGTGGCGCCGCGCAAGCGGCCCTTTCACACCATCATTCCGGCCTTCCTCACGCGCGACGGCCAGCCCGTGATGAGCTACGGCGTGATGGGCGCCAACATGCAGCCCCAGGGCCACGTGCAGACCCTGGTGCGCATGCTCGACCACGGCCAGCACCCGCAGGCGGCGTGCGATGCACCACGCTGGCGCTTCGACGCCGGCCTGCACATCAACGTGGAATCGGCCATGGACCCGGCCACCGTGCAGGGCCTGGTCGATCTGGGCCACCAGACCCGCACCATCGACGATCCCTACCAGGACTTTGGCGCCGGCCAGTTCATCTGGCGCCTGGGCGACCCGGCCGACCAGGGCTACGTGGCCGCCAGCGACCCGCGCCGCGACGGCATGGCAGCGGGCTTCTGACGACGCAGCGACGGCCGGAGGGCGATGCGATGGGCGCGCTCAGGCTTCGGCGCCCTCGCCCGGCGGCCGGCAGAGCACGATCGTCACCAGGGCCGAGGCGTCCTCCAGCGCATACACCGCATGCGGAACACCGCCCGAGAGGAACAGCATCTGCCCGGCCTCCAGCACGTTGCTGTGGCCTTCGACCGTGACGTCGATCCGGCCTTCGATGCAGTGAACGGTGATTTCGCCGGCCACCTGGTGGGGCGGAAACGATTTCCCCGCCGGCAGCACGAGCCGGATCACCTCCAGCTGCTCGGACTTGAACAGCGCAATGGACACCTCGCCCGACAGGCGCTGGCCCAGGGGCCGGACATCGATGAGCTGCCCGGAGCTCGCATGTGAAATGGCCATGGTGCCAGTATGCGCCTGAGCAGGCTTCGGCGCAACGGCCACGCCCGGCGCAACCGGAAGCGGCCCTCAACCTCCGGCCGGACTCTTGCCTGCGTCGTTCTCCGGCAACAGGCACCCCTCGGTCACCTGCAGCTCGTTGTCCTTGGCGAAGTTCATCACGAAGTCCCAGGCCATGGGTTCGGCGTCGCGCAGGTCGGTGTGGACGATGACGACCTTGATGCCGTTCATCACGGTGGGCACGCACCAGGGCGAGTAGGCAATGTGGCTGCCCGGGGTGGGCCTGGCGCCGCCCGGGCGGAACGGACTCATGACCCCGGCCAATCGCTCCGCCCAGTCGCTGGGTCGGAACGTGCGTCCACTGCGGGTGATGCCCTGAATGAACACTTGTTTGGCGGTGGGTGTGACGGCCATGATGGTTCGCTTGGTGCCTTCGCGGGGTGTGCGAGGCGGGGGATTTTGCGCGCCGGCACGGCGCAGGGTAGGCGGCCGTTCCGGATGGCGGTATTGTATCTTATATAAGACTTGGCACAGGGACAAACCGGTGTGGCCGCCGGACACAGGTGCGTCCGTGGGCGGAGCCGGCATGACATGGCTGTGATACCAAACACGCAATGATCGTGCCCGAAACAGCCCCTACAATGGACTTCCAACGGCCGGCTCAACCCACGTGTTGGGCCGCTTCTTTTTTCGCATTTGTTCTTTTTCCACCCGCCAAGTTCACGGAGCCCTGAGCCATCATGAATGCCGCCACCGCCCCCGTTGTCCCGTCGTCGCCGCATGTGATGAACACCTACGGCCGGCTGCCGATCGCGATGTCGCACGGGCGCGGCTGCCGTGTCTGGGACGTCAACGGCAAGGAATACCTGGACGCGCTGGCCGGTATCGCGGTCAACACGCTGGGCCACGGGCACAGCAAGCTGGTGACGGCGCTGCAGGACCAGGTGGCCAAGCTGATCCACTGCTGCAATTACTACCATGTGCCCGGCCAGGAAGAACTGGCCCGGATGCTGGTCGAGCGCTCGGGCATGAGCAACGTGTTCTTCTGCTCGTCCGGCCTGGAGGCCAACGAGGCCGCGCTGAAGCTGGCCCGCAAGTATGGCCATGACAAGGGTATCGAGCGCCCGGAAATCGTGGTGTACGACAAGGCCTTCCACGGCCGCTCCATCGCCACACTCAGCGCCACCGGCAACCCCAAGGTGCAGGAAGGCTTCGGTCCGCTGGTCGAAGGCTTCATCCGCGTGCCGGCCAACGACATCGAGGCCGTGAAGCAGGCCACCGAAGGCAACCTGAACGTGGTCGCGGTGTTCTTCGAGACCATCCAGGGCGAAGGCGGCATCAACCCGATGCGCGCCGAGTACCTGCGTCAGTTGCGCGCGCTGTGCGACGAGCGCGGCTGGTTGATGATGATCGACGAGGTGCAGTGCGGCATGGGCCGCACCGGCAAGTGGTTCGCCCACCAGTGGGCCGGCATCGTGCCCGACGTGATGCCCCTGGCCAAGGGCCTGGGCTCGGGCGTGCCGATCGGCGCCGTGGTGGCCGGCCCCAAGGCGGCCCATATCTTCCAGCCGGGCAACCACGGCACCACCTTCGGCGGCAACCCGCTGGCCATGCGCGCCGGCGCCGAAACCATCCGCATCATGGAGCAGGAAAAACTGCTGGACAACGCCACCCGGGTGGGCAATTTCCTCCGGGGCCGGCTGGAGCGCGCACTGGCCGGCAAGCCCGGCGTGAAGGACGTGCGTGGCCAGGGCCTGATGATCGGCATCGAACTGGCGCACCCCTGCGGCGTGATCACCCAGCGTGCGGCCGATGCCGGTCTGCTGCTGAGCGTGACGGCCGACTCCGTGATCCGGCTGGTGCCACCGCTGATCATGACCGAAGAAGAAGCCAACCAGGTGGCCGAATTGCTGCTACCGATCATCGATACCTTCCTGGCGGAGCAGGCCTGAGCACCCGAGGAGCGCAGCACCATGACGACCCACACCCCCATCCAGCACTACCTGCAGTTCAAGGACCTGAGCGCCGACGAATACGGCTACCTGCTGGGCCGTGCCGCCTTCATCAAGGCCAAGTTCAAGGCGGTCGAAAAGTACCAGCCCTTCGCCGACCCGGACCGCACGCTGGCCCTGATTTTCGAGAAGGCCAGCACGCGCACGCGCGTGAGCTTTGAGGCCGGCATGTACCAGATGGGCGGCTCGGTGGTGCACCTGACCACGGGCGACAGCCAGCTCGGCCGCGCCGAGCCCATCGAGGACAGCGCACGCGTCATCAGCCGCATGGTCGATCTGGTGATGATCCGCACCTTCGGGCAGGACAAGCTCGAGAAGTTTGCCGCGTATTCGCGCGTCCCTGTCATCAACGGCCTGACCAACGAGTTCCACCCCTGCCAGATCCTGGCCGATCTGTTCACCCTGGTCGAGCACCGGCCGGCCGCCAGCGGCAACCCGCTGGACGCCATCAAGGGCAAGGTCGTGGCCTGGGTGGGCGATGGCAACAACATGGCCAACACCTGGCTGCAGGCCGCCGAACTGCTGGGCTTCACCGTGCACGTGAGCACGCCCAGCGGCTACGAGGTGGACACGAAGCTGGCCGGCGTCACCCGAACCGATTGCTTCAAGGTGTTCAAGGACCCGAAGGAAGCCTGTCGCGGTGCCGACCTGGTCACCACCGACGTCTGGACCAGCATGGGCTACGAGGCCGAGAACGAGGTACGCCGCACCGCCTTCGCGCAGTGGTGCGTGGACGAGGCGATGATGGCCGTGGCCAAACCCGACGCGCTGTTCATGCACTGCCTGCCCGCCCACCGCGGCGAGGAAGTGACGGCCGAGGTCATCGACGGCCCGCAATCGGTGGTCTGGGACGAGGCCGAAAACCGCATGCACGTGCAGAAGGCCCTCATGGAGTACCTGCTGCTCGGCCGCCTGGCCTGAGACGCGGGCCAACACCCCACCAGGACGGCCCCGATGGCCACGACGGAGATGGCAGCATGAGCCGGTGCCAGGCCTGCGGTGCCTGCTGCGCGAGCTTTCGCGTCGATTTCTCGATCGACGAAACGGCCTCTGCCGGCGGCTGCGTGCCCGACGGCCTGTGGGTACCCCTGACCGGCACCCTCGCCCGCCTGTGCGGCACCGACCATGCACAACCCCGGTGCGCCGCGCTCTACGGCCAGGTCGGCCAGCGGGCCACCTGCGGCATCTACGAGTGGCGGCCCGGCCCCTGCAGGGAGTTCGAGGAAGGCAGCGAGGCCTGCGCCCAGGCCCGGCGGCGCCATGGCCTGCCGCCGCTCGGCGACGGGCTCTGATCCTTTTTCATGCAGGCCCTGATCGACACCATCGCCCGGATGGCACCGTCTGGTGACGCACACCGTGTGTTCCACGGGCGCGGCGGTCTGCACCCGGGCTGCGAGGATTGGACACTCGACTGGTACCCACCGGTGTGGGTGGCCACCCACTTCGGCAACACCAGCGACGACGATGTCCGTGCCCTGGGCGAGGCGCTGCAGGCCCGGTGGGCCATCATCGGCCAGGGCCAGCCCCTGAACTGGGTGCTGCAGCGGCGCCAGCCCGACGGCCCGGTCAGCCGACCCGTCACCGAATGCATGGCCGGCAGCGTGCCCGAGCCGCATGTGGTCCATGAGGGCGGCGCACGCTACCTCGTGCAGGTGATGAAAGGCCAGAATCGCGGCCTGTTCCTGGACATGGCCGAAGGCCGGCGCTGGGTGCGCGACCACGCCCGGGGCGCCCGCGTGCTCAACCTGTTCGCCTACACCTGCGCGTTCTCCGTCGCCGCGCTGCACGGCGGTGCCACCGAGGTGATCAACCTGGACATGGCCGGCGGCGCCATGTCAACCGGCCAGCGCAACCACCGGCTCAACTTCGCCGGCACGCCGCGGGACGGGCGCGCCCGCTTCCTGGTGCACGACCTCTTCCATTCGTGGGGCAAGCTCACCCGCATGGGGCCGTACGACCTGGTCATCGCCGACCCACCCAGCTACCAGAAGGGCAGCTTCGTGGCACTGAAGGACTATCCCCGGCTGCTGCGCCGCCTGCCCGACCTGCTGGTGCCCGGCGGCCAGGCACTGATCTGCCTGAATGCCCCCGAGATTCCGGAATCCGTGCTGCGCGAACAACTGGCCCGCGAAGCCCCGACCCTGGTGGTGGAGCAACGTCTGCCCAATCCACCCGCCTTCGCCGATGCCTCACCCGACCGGGCGCTCAAGGTGCTGCTCGCGCGGCAGGGCTGAGGCGACAGGCCGGGTGAACAACAATTGCTTACACCCTGTCGCCGTTTCAACCCTACAATGCAAGTGCTACTTTTTCAGTAGCTCTCCAAAAAAAAGACGAAGCCCGCTGTCACACCCCCGGCGCCCATTCCAGGCGCTGGTCCTTCATGAACATCGCACCGCTCCCGATCAGGGACCGGTGCGATGCTCTGCATGGAAGGCGATACCCATCGCCATCCGTCAGCGCAGTGGGATGGGCAGGGGTCCGACGGCGCCCTTGAATTCCTGCAGCGAGAAATAGGTATGCACGTGCAGCACGCGCGGCAGCCGGTGCAGCTTGCTCTGCAACAACACCGAATAGGCCTGCAGGTCGGGCGCGACCACCACCAGAATGAAGTCGTGCGGTCCCGAAATGCCATGGCACAGCACCACCTCGGGAATGGCCAGCACGGCCTGCTCGAACGCCAGTGAACTGGCTTCGTTCTGGTGGTCGATGGTGACCATGACGAAGGCCATCACCCCGTAGCCCAGCCCCTGGCGGTCCAGCCGTGCGTGATAGCCGCGGATCAGGCCGCTGTCCTCCATGCGTCGCACGCGCCGCCAGCTGGGCGACTGCGACAAATGGGCCACACCGGCGAGCTCGGTGGAGGTCAGCCGTGCATTGTCCTGCAACGCCTGCAGCAGCCTGAGATCGGTGGAGTCGCGCTCGGTTTGCATAAATTTTCCGTGAATACCAGGAATATGAGTTGAATTATTCCTTTTTTCGGAAACAGGCAAATAAAGCTTCGAGTCCAGGCGACCAGTTCCTAGAATTTCGCCAGCCATTGACCAGCCCGTTGCGCCATCCGGACATGAACTCACCTGCTGCACCGACCGACCGCCCCCAGGCCGAAGAAGCCCGGCGTGCGCTGTGGGACATTTCACCGCCGGTGCATGCCGGCAGCCCGGTGTTCCCGGGCGATACCGCGTACACCCAGGCCTGGAGCGCCACCATCGGCCCCGGTTGTCCGGTCAACGTCAGCGCGATCACTCTCTCACCCCACACCGGCGCGCACGCCGATGCGCCGCTGCACTACGACGCCCGGGGTGTCGCCGTGGGCGCCCTTGATCTGACCCCCTTTCTCGGCCGCTGCCGCGTGATCCACGCCATCGGCTGCGGTCCGCTGGTCCAGCCGGCGCACCTGGCGCACGCAGCGGACGGACTGCCGCCCCGGGTGATCGTCCGCCTGTACCCGCACATGCCGCAGGACCGGTTCGACAACGACCTGCCCGCCTTCGACCCCGCGACGGTGACGTGGCTGGCCGACCGGGGCGTGATGCTGATCGGCACCGACAGCGCCAGCATCGATCCGGCCAGCAGCAAGACGCTGGACAGCCATCAGGCGGTCCGTCGCCATGGCCTGCGCGTACTGGAGAACCTGCTGCTCGATGACGTGCCCGAGGGTGACTACGAACTGATCGCCCTGCCACTCAGACTCACCACCGCCGACGCCAGCCCGGTCCGGGCGGTCTTGCGTGAGTTGTAACTAATTGGAACCAATGGAAACCAATTTCAACATGACCCTCACCCTGCAGGATTGTCAGGCCATGGACGCGGCGGACCCGCTGCGCGAACTGCGCGCACAGTTCTCGATACCCGCCGACACCATCTACCTGGACGGCAACTCGCTGGGCGCCATGCCCGCCCGCACACCGGCCCGCGTGGCCCGGGTGGTGAGCCAGGAATGGGGCACCGACCTGATCCAGAGCTGGAACAAGCACGGGTGGTCGCAACTGCCGGGCCAGGTGGGCGACAAGATTGCACGGCTGATCGGTGCCGGTGCCGGCGAGGTGGTGGCCACCGACAGCACCTCGATCAACCTGTTCAAGGTCCTTGGTGCCGCGCTCCCTATCGCGCAGGCCGATGCACCCCGGCGCAAGCGCATCGTCAGCGAGCGCAGCAACTTTCCGACCGACCTCTACATCGCCGAGGCGCTGTGCAAACAGCACGGCTGGGAGCTGGTGCTGGTGGAATCCGATGCCGTGGCAGCCGCGCTCACGCCCGACGTGGCGATCCTGATGCTCACGCACGTGAACTACCGCACCGGCGCCATGCACGACATGGCGGCGCTGACCGCCGCGGCCCATGCGGCCGGCATTCTCACGGTGTGGGACCTGGCCCACAGCGCGGGCGCGGTACCGGTCGACCTCAAGGGTGCCGGGGCCGACTTTGCGGTGGGTTGCGGCTACAAGTACCTCAACGGCGGCCCGGGCGCTCCGGCCTTCGTGTGGGTGCATCCGCGGCACACCGACCGTTTCTGGCAACCGCTGGCCGGCTGGTGGGGCCATGCCGCACCGTTTGCCTTCACCCCCGAGTACCAGCCGGCCCCGGGCATCGCGCGCTACCTGTGCGGCACGCAGCCCATGATCAGCCTGGCCGCGCTGGAGTGCGGCGTGGACACGGTGCTGGCGGCCGAGCCGCTGGGCGGCATGGCGGCGTTGCGCGCCAAATCGCTGGCGCTGACCGACCTGTTCATCCGCCTGGTGCAGGAACGCTGCGCCGGCCATGGCCTGGGACTGGCCACACCGCTCGAGCACACCCAACGGGGCTCGCAGGTCTGCCTGACCAGAAGCGAGGGTGCCTACGCCATCGTGCAGGCGTTGATTGCACGGGGTGTGATCGGCGACTTCCGCGCCGGCGATGATGGCATGCACCCGGACATCCTGCGTTTTGGCTTCACGCCGCTGTACATCGGCTTCGAGGACGTATGGCACGCCGTGGAACACCTGAAGCAGGTGCTGGAGCACGGCGAGTGGCAGCGTCCCGAATTCAACCGCCGGCACGCCGTCACCTGAAGGAGCGCCCCATGACCTGCCCGCACCACGACACCCCGCCCGCATCGCGGCCCGAGTCCATCGTTCACGAAGAGAAGGCACAGCTCGACTTCAGCCGCGACATGAGCTACGGCGACTACCTGCAGCTCGACGCCATCCTGAATGCCCAGCAACCGCTGTCGCCCGCACACGACGAGATGCTGTTCATCGTGCAGCACCAGACCAGCGAACTGTGGATGAAGCTGATGCTGCACGAGCTGAGCGCCGCCATCCGCAACATCGCGGGCGACGAGCTGAACCCGGCCTTCAAACAACTGGCGCGCGTCAGTCGCATCATGGAGCAACTGGTGCACGCCTGGGACGTGCTGGCCACCATGACGCCGCCCGAGTACAGCGCGATCCGGCCCTACCTGGGGCACTCGAGCGGCTTCCAGAGCTTCCAGTACCGCTGCATCGAGTTTTCGCTGGGCAACAAGAACGCGGCCATGCTCCAGCCACACGCCCACAACCCGCAGCGGCTGGCCATGGTGCGGGCCGCCTACGAGGCGCCGTCGCTGTACGACGAGGCCCTGCGCCTGCTGGCGCGCCGTGGCATCGCGGTGCCGGCCAGCCACACGCAGCGTGACTGGACACAGCCCTACGAGGCCAGCGACGCGGTCGAGCAGGCCTGGCTGCAGGTGTACCGCGACCCGAAGCAGCACTGGGACCTGTACCAGTTGGCCGAAGAGCTGACCGATCTGGAGGACGCCTTCCGGCTCTGGCGTTTCCGCCACGTCACCACCGTGGAGCGGGTTATCGGCTTCAAGCGCGGCACCGGAGGCACCGGCGGTGTGAGCTACCTGCGCAAGATGCTGGACGTGGTGCTGTTCCCGGAGATCTGGAGGCTGCGAACGGATCTCTGAACGCTGCGCCTACCGAGGCCGGATGTCGTTCTTGCGGATGACCTCGGCCATGGCGGCGGTATCGGTCTTGACACGGTTGGCCAGGCCCTCGGGCGAGGTGCCCGCCACCTGCCAGCCTTGGGCCAGGATCTTCTGGCGCACCTCGGGTTGGCGCACGATGTCGGCCAGCAAGGTCGCCAGCCGGTTCACATGGGCCTTGGGCAGGCTGTTGGGCGCGGCCACGGCATTCCAGATCTCCAGTTGCAGGCCCTTGACACCCGCTTCGCTCAGGCTGGGCACGGCGGGCACGACGCTGCTGCGGCCGGCCGAGGTGACGCCAATGGCGCGCAGCTTGCCGCCATTGACCTGCGCCATCGCCAGGCCCGGCGGCAGCAGCGCCATCTGGACGTCGCCGCCGATCATGCCCGTGATCACCTGCGGGTTGCCCGGGTAGGGCACATGCACCGGCGCCAGGCCGGTGAGCGACTTGATCAGTTCCATGCCCAGATGGGCCACGGTGCCGATACCGGGCGTGCCGTAGTTCCAGCGGTCGCCGGCACGGCGGGCCTCGGCCAGGAAGTCGGCCGCCGTCGCGCCAGGCGCACCGGCCGGCGCGGCCAGCACCAGCGGTGCCACGGCCAGCAGCGACACCGGCGCCAGGTCGGTCAGCGGGTCGTAGGGCGCGGCCGGGTTGAGGATCTTGGCAATCGTCATGTTGCCGTTGATCATCAGGCCGATCGTGTGGTTGTCCGTCGCACGGGCCACCATGTCGGCGGCGATGTTGCCACCGGCACCCGGCCGGTTCTCGACCACCACGGCCTTGCCCAGGGCCTGTGACAGTGGCTCGGCGATGGTGCGTGCCATCAGGTCGGGCGACGAGCCGGCGGGGAAGCCCACCAGCATGCGCAGCGGGCGGGCCGGCCACTCGGCCTCCTTGCCGGCCTGCGCCCAGGCCGGGGTGACCGCGAGCGCGGCCAGAAGGGTGGTGGTGGCAGCCAGCCAGCGGCGGCGGGGTACGCGGTCGAATGTCGTCAGTGGCATCAGGGTCTCCTTGTTGGTGTGGCCCATCACTCAGCGCGGGGGGCATGCGGCCCCCCATACAGCCAAGGCTGGTCCAGCAGCGATTCTCCCATCATTGCCATGGCCACGTTCCGGCCCAGACGCATCAGTCCGCTCGCATGGAAGATGCGGCCATTGCGTTCGGAGCGGGCCTGCACGCGGGCATTGCGTGCCCAGCGCGCCTGGGCATAGCGCGCGAACAGCGCGGACCAGTCAACCGGGTAGCGAGAATCGGCGCGCAACCGGCCCAATGTCCAGGCGTCCTCGATGGCCATCGCCGCCCCTTGCGCCAGATAGGGACGCAGCGGGTGCGCCGCGTCACCCAGCAGTGCCACCCGACCACGCGCCTGCTCCCCGGGACCCGCCATCGGTGGCCGGTCGTTCAGCGGCCACAGCTTCCATCCACGCACCGCGCCGATCACGGCCATGAGGTCGCTGCAGGCCGGGCCCAGCGCGCGCGTGAGATCGGCCGCGTGCGCGTCATGGGTCCAGCTCTGGGGATCGCTGCCCGCGGCGCCGCCGTGCCCCTGGCCCAACACCCCCTCGACCACCGCCACCACATTGAAGACCTCGCCCCGGCGTACGGGGTAATGCACCACATGCAGGCGGTCCCCCAGCCAGGCCGTGACCACCGGCTCGCGCAGGGCGGCCGGCAAATCCTGCGGCAGCGCCAGCCCACGGTAGGCCAGATGTCCACTGGCGCGCACCGGGTGGGCGCCCAGCAACTGGGTGCGCACCTGGCTCCACAGCCCGTCGGCCCCGACCAGCGCCGCGCCCCGCAGATGCCGGCCATCCTCGCAGGTCACCGACACCCCGTCACCCTCCTCGGCGAACGAGGACACGCGCGCGCCCAGCGACACATCCATGTCCGCCCGCGCCCGCAAGGCCTTGAGCAGCAGGCTGTGGAGGTCGGCACGGTGGATCGTGGCATAGGGCTGGCCATAGCGGGCCCGGATCGTCGCCCCCAGTTGCAGGCACCCCAAGGTCGCGGAGGAGCGGGCGTCCCGCACCTTCAACGCTTCCGGAAACGCCACGCACTCGGTCAGGCCGTCCGACAGGCCCCAGGCATTGAGTACCCGGACCGCATTGGGCCCCAACTGGATACCGGCCCCCACCTCGGCCAGGCGGGCCGACTGTTCCAGCACCCGGACCCGTTGCCCTGCGCGGGTCAGTGCCAGTGCACAGGCCAGCCCCCCGATACCACCGCCAGCAATCACCACATCTTGCATCATGCAGTCATTGTGCCCAGGGACGGGACCCGTGCGCTTGACACGGATCAGGAAGGTTGGACTGCATGCCCGCGAAGCGGCTGGCAGGCCGGCGTGCCGCCGACGTCAGGCCGCGGCCGCCACCTCGGCGCGCCGGGAGCCCCGATGCGCCAGCAACGCAAAGCACAGGACCGCCAGCATCGACGAAACCGCCATGGTCAGCGCCATCGGCACTGCCGTGTCCTTGCCCCCCAGGCCGACCAGGGGCGATGCCACGGCACCGAGCAGAAACTGCATCGCGCCGAGCAGGGCCGATGCCGACCCCGTGGCCCCGGGCGCCTGCGAGATGGCCAGGGCGCTCGCATTGCCCAGCGTCATGCCCACCGGGCAGATGGCCAGGAACACGCAGGGCAGCATCAGCGCGGGGCCGGCGCCCGTGAGCACGCACAGCAACACAAGCAGGGACGCCAGCAGACAGGTGCCGATGCCGATGGCGACCAGCCGCTGTGGCGGCACACGGCCCAACCAGCGAGCCGAGATCGCGCTGACCACCGCGATGCCGATCGCATTGGCACCGAAAGCCAGCGAGTAGGCCGCCGGCGACAGGCCCAGGATGCTCTGGAACACGAAGGGCGACGCCGAGATGTAGCCGAACAGCACCATGAAGATGAAACCCGACATGAGCACGTAGCCCAGGTAGCTGCGGTTGGCCAGCACCTGGCCCATGGTGCGCAACAGGGCCGGCACACCGCCGCGCGCGCGGCGCTCGGCGGGCAGGCTCTCGTCGATGCAGCGCAGCACGCCCACCAGCGACACGGTCGAGAGCACCGCCAGCACCACGAACACCGCACGCCAGCCGGCCAGCGCCACGACACCCGCACCCACGCTGGGCGCCAGCACCGGCGCCAGGCCGCCGATGATCATCATCACCTGGAACAGGCGCGCCGCCTCGATCGCGCTCCGGGCCCGGTCGGCAATCACCGCCCTGGCCAGCACCACACCCGCCGCGCCACCCAGGCCCTGCAGGAAACGCCAGACGACCAGATGGCCGACGTCCGCCGCGAACGCGCAGAACAGGCCCGACACGATGGCCAGCGCGGTGCCGGCGAGCAGGGGTTTGCGCCGCCCGAAGCGGTCGGACAGGGGACCGATCAGCAACTGGCCGCCGGCCAGCCCCGCCAGAAAGGCCGTGAGCGTGACCTGGATGCCGGCGGCACTGGCGCCCAGTTGCTCGGCCATGACCGGAAAGGCCGGCAGGTACATGTCGGTCGCCAGCGGAGCCACGGCCGACAGCAGCGCCAACGCAGCGATGGCCGCCATCGGAAGCGGAAATCCCGTTGTCATACAAATTCCAGGTGGGGGCGTGGAGGTGGCCCGGCCGATCGGGTGGTGATGGCGGGCATATACCGTATTGCGGTACAGTGTCCCAAAATTATAGTTTTGCAGCGGCCCAACATCCCCGACTGCAGACCCCATTGCCCAGGAGACAGCATGGACATTCGGACGGACCGTGGCGCAGGCATCCAGGTCATCGCCCGGGCGGCGGCGGTGCTGCGCGCACTGGGCGATCACCCCGGCGGCCTGAGCCTGGCCGAGATCGCCGGCCGGATCGGACTGGCACGCTCCACGGTGCAACGCATCGTGCAGGCGCTGGAGGTCGAAGGCTTCGTCGAGGCACGGGGCCCGCAGGGAGGCTTTCAGCTCGGCCCGATGCTGCCGCGCCTGGTGTACCGCCGCCAGATCGACATCGTCTCTTCCACACGCCAGCACCTGGAGATGCTGGGCGCCGAACTCGGCGAAACCACGGCGCTGTGCACGCTCACCGGCGACCAGGTCACGGCGCTGGACCGCTGCATCGCCGAGCGCGTGCTGCGCGTGGCCTTTCCACTGGGCACCATTCCGTTCCCGGCGCAGGACCTGGCACCCGGCCTCGTGATGCTCGCACAACTCTCCCCCGAGGCGCTGACCCTGGCCATGGGCACACCCACGCCACCGCGCGCGCTGACGCAGCGGCTGGCGCAGGTGCGTGCCAGCGGCCGCGCCGAGGACAGCATCGACGATTGCCGGGGGTTCTCGGTGGCGTTGCGCAGCCTGTTCGGCCTGTATGCGCTGTGCGTCATCGTCCCCCAACCCCGTGCGCAGGGGCGGGAGGAGCGCATCTTCGCGGCACTGGAGCGCTGCCGCGACGAACTGGAGCGCAAGTTCGGCCAGGCGGGTAGCGAACCGGCACCCGGACAGGCCGGGGCTAGAGCACCCGGTTGAACCAGTACAGCGACAGCCCCGCAGACAGCAGCACCAGCACCGCCGCCACCAGCGCCAGCAGCGCCGTCACCTCGGTTTCGCGCTTTTCGACCGTCAGCCGTGTGCTCAGGGACTCGTAGACCTGCCTGAGGTTTTCCGCCGTGCCGGCATGGAAGTACTCGCCCCTGGTCGTGCGCGCCACTTCCTTGAGGGTGTCCTCGTCCAGCCGCACCCGCATCGACCAGCCCTCGAAGCCGATCACCTCGCCATCGACCGTGCCCACGCCCACGGTGTAGACGCGCACGCCGCGATCGGCCGCCATCTGGGCCGCCTCCAGCGTGTCCACGCCCGTGGTGCGCTGCCCGTCCGTCAGCAGGATCACGGCCGCCGAACCGTAGGAGCCCGGTGGCACCGGCTCGACCGGCGGCGTGGCACCTCCCGCCGCGGGTGGGCGCTGGTCGATGGCCCGGCCACGCGGCCCGAACGGGTCACTGTGACGCCCCCAGGTGACACTGGCCAGGTCGATCTGGCCCGGGAAGATCTCCGACAATGCCACCACGATGGCACTGCCGATGGCCGTGGCACGCTGCAACTGGAATTTGTCGATGGCCGTGTTCAGATCCTCGCGGTTGAGGGTGGCCGGCTGCACGACCTGGGCCGACCCGGCAAAGGCCACGATGCCCACCTTCACATGACGCGGGAGCTCCTTGATGAAAGCCTTGGCCGCGTTCTGCGAGGCCACCAGGCGGTTGGGCTCCACGTCGGTGGCGCGCATGCTGCCCGACACATCCATCGCCAGGATGATGGTCTGCTGGGTCGACGGCAGCGTGACGGTGGCCATGGGCCGGGCTGCCGCCAGCAGCAGGGCGGCAAAGGCCAGCAACAGCAGCACCGGGGGCACATGGCGGCGCCAGTTCGTTGCCGTGCCCATGGCCTCGCGCACGATGGACAGGCTCGCGTAACGCAGCGACACACGCCGGCGCCGCCGCAGTATCCAGAGATACAGCAGCACCAGCAGGGGCAGCAGGAGCAGCAGCCACAGCAGTTGCGGCCAGAGGAAGCTCATGGGCAGGGTGTTCATGCGGCGGCCCCCCTGGTCGGCCGATGATGCAGGCGCTGGCGGTGCCGGCGCAGATCGACGAAGCGGACCACCGCCTCGGCCAGATCGTCGTCCGTCGACAATTCCAGCGTATCCACGCCGGCGCGGGCCAGGCTTTCGCGCAGCTCGGCCTCGCGCTGGGCGGCGATGCGCGCAAAGCGCTGGCGAAAGCCCCGGTCGTGCGTGTCCACCAGCAGTTGCTCGCCGGTCTCGGCATCGCGGATGGTCAGCAGGCCCAGGTCGGGCAGTTCCAGCTCCAGCGGATCGAGCAGGCGCACGGCCACCACGTCGTGGCGCCGGGCCAGCTCGCCCAGTGGCTGCTCCCAGCCCGGCTCGCTGATGAAGTCCGACACCACGAACACGGCGCTGCGCTGGCGGACCGTGAGCGCCGCCGAGCGCAGCAGCTCGGCCAGGCGCGTCGGCCCATGATCGGGCATCTCGGCAGCGGGCGCCGGTTCGGCTCCACCCACCAGATGCAGCAGGCGCAACACCTGCGTGCGGCCGCCGCGCACCGGCAGCATGGTGTGCACTCCCGCCCGCCCCTGACCACGGTACAGCAGCGCCCCCACCCGGTTGCCATGCCGGGTGATCAGCCGGGCCAGAACGCCGACAAAGCCCTGCAGCACCTCGCGCTTGCGCTGCGCGCCAGAACCGAAATCGACCGACGGGCTGAGGTCCAGAAGGAACCAGGCCGCCATCTCGCGGTCCTCGGTGAACACGCGCACGTGCGGCTGCTGCAACCGTGCGGTCACATTCCAGTCGATGTGGCGCACATCGTCGTGCAACTGGTATTCGCGCAAGTCGGCCAGGTCCAGCCCCGTGCCCCGCAGCAGGGTGCGGTAGTCGCCCTGCAACAGGCCGTCGAGCCGACGGATCACCGTCCACTCCAGGCGACGCAGCAAGGCATCGGCTCCCGGCGGCCCGGCGCGCTCCGCCGGCTGGGGCAAGCGTTGGGCAGTGCTTCCCTGTCGCTGGCGCTGGAACAGGTTCAACAGCATGACCGGCTCCGCTCAGGCCACTTTCGGCTCATGTTCCGGCACCCGGGCCGGCGGCGGCACGGCCTTCATGATGCGCGCCACCAGCGCGTCGCTGTCCAGCCCCTCGGACAGCCCCTCGTACGAGAGCACCAGGCGGTGGCGCAGCACGTCGGGTACCAGATCGGTCATGTCTTCGGGCAGGGCATAGCTGCGGCCACGCAGCAGGGCCAGCGCCCGCGCGCCCTCGACCAGCCCGATGGTCGCACGCGGGCTGGCACCGTAGGTGAGCAGCCGCCCCATGTCCCGCAGGCCGTGCCGCTCGGGTGTGCGTGTGGCGGACACCAGCCGCACCGCGTACTGCACCAGGGACGGGTCCACGTACACCTGACGGCACTGGTGCTGCAGTTCGGCCAACTCACCGGTGGTGGCCACCGCCTGCACCTGCACCGCAGGTCCCGTCACGCGCTCGACGATGACATATTCCTCTTCGTCGGTGGGGTAGTCCACCAGCACCTTCATCATGAAACGGTCGACCTGCGCCTCGGGCAGCGGGTAGGTGCCCTCGGTCTCGATGGGGTTCTGCGTTGCCATGACGAGGAACGGGTCGGGCACCTTGTGCGTCTCGCCCGCGATCGTCACCTGGCGCTCCTGCATCACCTCCAGCAGCGCGCTCTGCACCTTGGCCGGCGCGCGGTTGATCTCGTCGGCCAGCAGCAGGTTGGCGAACACCGGGCCCAGCGCGGTGGTGAACTCACCGGCTTTCTGGTTGTAGATGCGCGTGCCCACCAGGTCGGCCGGCACCAGATCGGGCGTGAACTGGATGCGCCTGAAACGCCCACGCACCACATCGGCCAGCGTCTTGACGGTCAGCGTCTTGGCCAGGCCGGGCACCCCCTCCACCAGCAAGTGCCCCTGCGCGAGCATGGCCACCATCACGCGCTCCAGGAAGCGGTCCTGCCCGACCACCACGCGCTTGACCTCGTACAGGATCTGTTCCATGAGCTGGGCGGTGTCGAGGGGGGTGTTCTGGCTCATGCGGCGCTCCGGTGGGTTCAGAAGGGTG
>NZ_JAQVEJ010000198.1 GCF_028698005.1 Hydrogenophaga sp. | reverse complement strand
CCGGCACGCCGCTTCGCCGCCGGGCCGCAACGCCGGCCTCCCGGCCCGGGCGCGTGCCTGTGTGCGGTGCTGGCACTGTGCCTGGCCCTGTGCCTGGCCTTGTGGACGGCCACCCCGGCGCTCGCCGCCACCGACACCGTCACGGCCGACACCACCACAGCCGACACGCCGGCCACCGAGACCCCCAACGAAACCTCCACCAGCAGCACCAGCACCACCACCGCGGCCCCGGCACCGCGCTTCGACATCGGGCTGCAGGCCCCCGAGGCCATCCAGGCCTTCCTGCTGCGCCACCTGGACCTGCAGCGCTACCGCCTCCTTGCCGACCTCGACGCCGCCGAGCTCGATCGGCTGGTGGCGCGCACCCCGGACGACCTGCGCAGCCTGCTCGGCACGCTCGGTCACTTCTCGCCCGAACTGACGGTGCGCGTGGCGCCGCCCGAAGGCGCCGACGCCGCGCCGCTGGGCACGGTGCACATCGGCGTCGAGCCCGGTCCGCTGACGCGCGTGACCACCCAGCGGGTGTTCTTCCGCGGCGCCATCGCCGACGATGCCGCGGCCACCGCCCAGCGCGAGGCCATCGAACGTGCCGCCCGCCTGCCCGAGGGCGAGGCCTTCACCCAGGCCGACTGGGACCAGGCCAAGACCCGCGCGCTGCGGGCCCTGACCAGCGAGCGCTACCCCAACGGGCGCCTCGTCAACAGCCTGGCCGACATCGACGCCAGCACACAGCAGGCCCACCTCTACATCGAACTCGACTCCGGCCCGGCCCGCCGCCTGGGCGCCATCCACGTGCGCGGCGCCCGGCGCTACGACGCCAGTCAGGCCGAAAACCTGGCGCGGCTGGCCGGCGTCCAGCCCGGCGCCGACTACAGCCTGGAGCGCCTGCAGGCCGCGCAGACGCGCATCCTCGCCAGCGGCCGCTACCAGTCCGTGCTGGTCACCGTCGAGCCCGAGGACGACACGCCCGAACTGCCGGTGCTCGTGCAACTGCGCGAGCGGCGCCTGCAAAAACTCCAGATCGGCCTGGGCGGCAGCACCGACAGCGGCCCCCGCGTGTCGCTGGAATACACCCACCAGCAGGTGCCCGGCATCGGCTGGCAGTCGGACAACCGCGTGCAGCTCGAACGCAAGGACCGGCTCGCGCAGACGGTGTGGACGGCACCGCTGGACGAACACGGCTGGCGCTGGGCCGCCAGCGCGCGCTGGGCGCAGCAGATCGACGACTTCTATACCACCACCAGCCAGCGCCTGCGCTGGGGCCGCGCGCAGGAGGAAGCCGCGCGCGACCAGGGCCAGTACCTGCAGTTCGACCGCGCGCGCACGGCCGGCACCACCGCGCGCTCCGCCGGCCCCTCTCAGGCCCGCTCGGCATTGAGCATCAACCAGGCCTGGACCTGGCGGCGTTTCAACGATCCGGTGTTCCCGGAAAGCGGCCAGGGCCTGGCGCTGGAGCTGGGCGCGGGTGTCACGCTCGACGGCACGCGCCGCCCGTTCTTCAAGACCCAGGTGCGCTGGCTCACCTACTGGCCACTGGGCGCCGAGATGCCGCTGCCGGCCCCCGCGCCGGGCGAGGCCCGGCCCGTGGCCACGGACGCCGGCCAGGGCAGCCGGCTCGGCCGCCTGGCCCTGCGGCTCGAAGGCGGCGCCGTGACCGCCAAGCGCGATGCCGCCCTGCCCGACACCCAACTGTTCCTGGCCGGCGGCGATGCCTCGGTGCGCGGCTACGGCCTGCGCGAGATCGGCGTGCCGCGCGCCACCGGCGGTGTCGCCCCGGGCCGCTACCTGGCCGTGGCCAGCTTCGAATGGCAACGCCCGCTGTGGCGCAACGGCCAGCGCAGCCCCTGGGAGCACGTGGTGTTCGTGGACGGCGGCGCCGTGGCCGACCGTGCGCGCGACCTGCGGGCGCAGTGGGGCGTGGGCACCGGCGTGCGCTACAACAGCCCGGTCGGCCCGCTGCAGCTCGACCTGGCCTACGGCGTGCAGCCGCGCGACTGGCGGCTGCACCTGAGCGTGGGCTTCACCTTCTGAACCGGCACCGATGACCGACCGCGCCACGCCACCTGCCACCCCGCCCGCCACACCACGCCGCCCCCGTCTGCGGCCGCTGCGCTGGCTGGCCACGGCGCTGCTGGTGCTGGCCGTGGCCGCGCCGCTGGCGCTGTGGTGGTGGGCCGCCAGCCCCTCGTCGCTGGCCACGACGCTGTCCTGGGCCCAGCGCTACCTGAACAGCCAGCCCGGCGGCGCCGGCTCGCTGGTGGTCGAGGGCGCCGTGGGCAGCCTGCGCCACGGCGGCCAGGTGGCCCTGCTGCGCTGGACGCAGGAGGGCCTCACGGTGCAGGCCGATGACGTGCGCCTGCAGTGGCACGACGCCCTGTGGTTCACCCTGCTGGCCCAGCGCCGGCTGGCCCCCGACGCCGTGCACCTGGGCCGCCTGAGCATCGTCGATGAACGGGCACCCACCGAGGACGCCAGCGAGCCCCCGGCCGGCGCCGAGCTGCCGCTGCGGCTCGACCTGCCCTGGTCCATCGACGCCCTGTCGGTGCGGGGCGGCACGGCCATCGAGCTGGCCGGCCTGCGCGGCCACTACGCCTACGGCCCGGCCCCCGCCGGGCTGGGCACGCCCCAGGCCCATCAGTTGCGCCTGGACACCCTGCGCTGGGCCGAAGGCAGCTACCAGGGCCACCTGGTGCTGGGCGCGCAGTCGCCCATGCCGGTGCAACTGCAGGCGCGCGGGCAGGTGCGCGTGCCCGTGCCCGAGGGCACACCGCAAGACCTCGACGCCACCCTCGACGCCCAGGGCACCCTGGCGCACGCCAGCGCCACCCTCGACGCCCGGCTGCAACTGCGCCAGGCCTCGGCCACCGGTGGCGACGCGCCGGCCGCGCTCGACGCCCGGGCCCGGCTGCAACCCTGGAACACGCAACAGCCGCTGGCCGGCCTGCAGGCGCAACTGCAACAGCTCAACCTGGCCGGCCTGTGGCCGGGCGCGCCGCACACCGCCCTCTCGGGCCAGGCCACGGCGGACAGCAGCCCCAACGGCCACTGGCAGGCCCGTCTCGCGCTCGACAACGCCCGCCCCGCGCCGGCCGACCAGCAAGGCCTGCCTTTCAGCCACCTGCAACTGGCCGCGCAGCAGCAAGGGGCGCAGTGGACCCTCAGCGAGCTGCAGGCCCGCATCGGCGATGGCGTGCTGCGCGGCCAGGCCAGCCTGGACGCCGGCGCTGGCCCGCTCTGGCAAGGCCCGTGGTCGGGGCGCCTGCAGATCGAGCGCATCGATCCGGCGCGCCTGTGGAGCCTGCTGGCCCCCGGCCGTCTCGACGGCACGCTCGATGCGCAAACGCACACCACCGAAGGCGGCCACGCGTTCACCACCACGTTCACCGGCCAACTGGCCCTGTCGCCCCTGGCCGGCCGGCGTGGCGGCGGCCCCACGCTGCTCGACGCGCTGGACCTGCGCGGCCGCTGGCAGGCCCGCGCCAGTGCACCAGCCCAGGGCCAGCTCACGCTGGAGCACCTGCGTGTGCGCGGTGCCGGCGTCGCGCTGCAAGGCCAGGCCCGCCTGAACCTGGCCAACCACCACCTCGACGGGCAGCTCGAGGCCAGCGCGCCTGGCCTCACGGCTCGCTGGCAGGGCCTGGCCGCCCCCGCCAGCGGCCAGGGCGAACTGGCCCTGCGCCTGAACGACGCCACCGCCGCGCAGCAATGGATCACCGCCCTGCAGGCACAGCCGGTCATCGGCCCCCTCGTCCGCGACCACCTCGGCCCTGTGCTCGATGCCCGCCTCCAGGGGCAGGCGTCGGCCATCGCGCGGTGGCAGGGCGGGCTCGCCCCCCTGGGCATGCCCGCGCCGGCGGGCACACCGGCGGCCGCCCAAGCCCTCACGCTGGATCTGGACCTGCAGGTGCCCGAGCTGACGCTGCAAACCAGCGCGACCGCGCCGGCCTGGCAACTGCGCGATGCCCGTCTGCACGTGGCCGGCCCGCCCACCGCCCCGACCGCGCAACTCACCCTGCAGGGCCAGACCGCGCGCCTGGTCTGGGAGCAACTGCGCTGGGACGCTGGCGCCCTCGCCACCCGCGGCACCCTCCATGACCTGCCCCTGGCCTGGGTGGACCTGTTCACCAGCCCCGGCGTGCTCACCCAGGCCGGCATCCAGTCCGACCTGCTGCTGCAAGGCCATTGGGACGTGCAACTGCCCGCCGGCGCGCAGGCGCAGCCCCGCGTGCAACTGCGGCTGGAGCGCCAGGCCGGCGACCTCAGCGTGCGCACCGCCGCCCTGCCCGCACCCGTGGCCGCCGGCGTGCGCACGGCGCGGCTGGACGTCAGCACCGGCCGCAACGCCGGCGCCGTGCAGGCCCGCCTGCAGTGGGACACCCGGGAGCTGGGCCAGATCGATGCCCAGGCGCAGACCGCCCTCGCCCCCCCGTCGGCCAGCCAGCCCGCCTGGCACTGGCCCGAACAGGCCCCGCTGACCGGGCAGTTGCGCGCGCGGCTGCCCGAGCTGGGCGTCTGGTCGGCGCTGGCCCCGCCGGGCTGGCGGGTGCAGGGCAGCCTGGAGGCCCAGGCCGAGCTGTCCGGCACCCGCGCCGATCCCCAGTGGCGCGGCACGCTCAATGCAGAGCAACTGGCCGTCAGCTCGGTGGTCGAGGGCATCGCCTTCACCGGCGGCCACCTGCGCGCCCGCCTCGACGGCGATCGGCTGCAGCT
>NZ_JAQVEJ010000040.1:19053-20767 GCF_028698005.1 Hydrogenophaga sp. | reverse complement strand
GCGTGGTGGTCGATCTCGGCAGCAACCAGGTGGGGGTGGACATCCGTCAGCAGGGGCAGGATCTGGTGGTCGAATTTCTCCACTCTTCCCTGCCCGAGGGCCTGCGCCGGCGGCTGGATGTGTCCGATTTCGGCACACCGGTGCAGCTCATCACGACCACGCAGACCGGTGATCGCGTCCGCATGGTGGTGAGTCCGCGGGGCAACTGGGAGCACTCGGCCTACCAGAGTGACAGCCAGTTCGTGCTGGAGGTGCGCGAGCAGCGCCTGGACCCGGGCAAGTTGACCCAGGGGCCGGGCTACAACGGGGAAAAGCTGTCACTGAACTTCCAGAACATCGAGGTCAGGTCGCTGCTGCAGGTGATCGCCGACTTCACCAACTTCAATGTGGTGACGTCCGATTCGGTGGGTGGTTCACTGACCCTGCGCCTGAAGGACGTGCCCTGGGACCAGGCGCTCGACATCATCCTGCAGGCCAAAGGCCTGGGCATGCGCAAGGCCGGCAACGTGCTGTGGATCGCGCCCAAGGACGAGATTGCCGCCCGCGAGAAGCAGGAGCTGGAGTCCAAGGCGTCGATCGAGAGCCTGGAAACGCTCCGTACGCAGGGCTTCCAGATGAACTACGCGAAAGCCAGCGATGTCGCGGCCCAGTTGATGGCGGGCAGCGCCGGTGGTGGCGCGGGCAACACGGCGGCGACCCGGATTCTGTCCACACGTGGCAGCGTGATGGCCGAGCCGCGCACCAACCAGTTGTTCGTCACCGATATTCCGTCGAAGCTGGAGCAGGTGCAGCAGCTCATCGCCAAGCTGGACATTCCGATCCGTCAGGTGCTGATCGAGGCACGCATCGTCGAGGCCGACGACCGGTTCGGGCGCTCGCTGGGCGTGCGCCTGGGCGGCAGCGATCTGCGGGGCATCCGCGGTGGCCAGCCCGGTTACCCGGTGGGGGGCACCGATCGGGTCGCCATCGGCGGCAGCTACAACGCCGTGTCGATGACGACCACCGAGACGGAGAACGCACTGGACACGCTGAACACCTCCTTTGTGAACCTGCCCTCGACGGGTGCCGGCGGTTTTGCGCCGGCGGCATTCGCCATCTCGCTGTTCAGCTCGGCGGCCAACCGCTTCCTGAACCTGGAAATTTCGGCCCTGGAGGCCGACGGTCGCGGCAAGATCGTGTCCAGCCCGCGGGTCGTGACGGCTGACCAGGTCAAGGCCTTGATTGAGCAGGGCACCGAATACCCGTACCAGACGGCGACGTCCAGCGGCGCGACGGCCATTGCCTTCCGCAAGGCCAATCTGAAGCTGGAGGTGACGCCGCAGATCACCCCCGAGGGCGGCATCATTCTCGACGTGGATGTCAACAAGGACAGCCGCGGCGAGACCACGACCGCCGGTATCGCCATCAACACCAAGCACGTGCAGACGCAGGTGCTGGTCGAGAACGGCGGCACTGTGGTGATCGGCGGTATCTTCGAGCAGGAAGAGGTGGATGACGTGACCAAGGTGCCCCTGCTGGGCGATCTCCCGGTCGTGGGCAACCTGTTCAAGAACCGGGCGAAGACGGCCAACAAGCGGGAACTGCTGATCTTCCTGACGCCGCGCGTGATCGCCGATCGGGGCCTGTCGCGTTGAGCGGCTGACAAACGCATACGGATTTCAACGGCATATGAACATGAACAGAATCAAGATGATGGCGGCGGCCCTGTCGACGG
>NZ_JAQVEJ010000040.1:0-18953 GCF_028698005.1 Hydrogenophaga sp. | reverse complement strand
TCTTCCTGACGCCGCGCGTGATCGCCGATCGGGGCCTGTCGCGTTGAGCGGCTGACAAACGCATACGGATTTCAACGGCATATGAACATGAACAGAATCAAGATGATGGCGGCGGCCCTGTCGACGGTGGCCCTGGTGGCTTGCGGTGGCGGTGGCGACGTGGCGGGCGACAGCATGGAGTTCACCACCAATGTGGACGAATGGGCGGTCAAGGCCTATTGGAAGGGGGAATGCCCGGGCGCCGGCAACGAGGTGTGGGTCACCATCGTGGGTGGCCAGCCGCCCTTCCGCATTCGCAATCCCATGCCGACGGTGGTGCAGGTGGACCGCACGGAAGCCAGCGGCAAGGACCCCGTGTTCAAGATCACGACGCTGGGAACGGCGTGCGCCGAGTTTTCCATCACCGTGCACGACTACCACTCGCAGGTGGCGGAGGTCGAAATCAAGCTGGAAGAGGGCTCCGAGGAGCTTCCGGGCGCCACGCCTTGATGGTTGTTGTCCAGATAGCCGTTCGCCCACCCCGGCTTCGCGCCGGGTTTTTCTCATGAAGAGCACCATCGCGCTCGTCGGTATGCCGGGTTCCGGCAAGTCCACGGTCGGCAAGCAACTGGCGCGGCGCTTGCAGCTGGATTTTGTCGACTCCGATCACCTCATCGAGGAACGGTTGGGGTGTCCGATCCGCACGTACTTCGAGCGTGAGGGCGAGGAGGCATTTCGCGGCGTCGAGCAGTCCGTGATCGACGAGCTGACCCGGCGCGACGGTTTGGTGCTGTCCACGGGCGGCGGGTCGGTGCTGCGGCAGGAGAATCGACGGTACCTGCATGATCGCTGCCTGGTGGTGTATCTGCGCTCCTCGCCGGAAGAGGTGTTCCGGCGCGTGCGCCATGACCGCAACCGCCCGTTGCTGCAGGTGAGTGACCCGATGCAGGCACTGCGCGACATGTACCAGGTGCGCGATCCCCTGTACCGGCAGACGGCCCATTTCGTGATCGACACCGGCCGCCCCTCGGTGGCGACGCTGGTGAACATGATCATCATGCAGCTGGAGCTGGCCGGGCGCCGGCCGGCGGCCCCGGCGCCGGACTGACCGGCAGGAGGTGGACCATGGGGTCCACTACACTTGCGCAATGACTTCCATGTTTGCGCACGAAACTGTTTCCATCGATCTGGGAGATCGCAGCTACGACATCCTGATCGGCAGCGGCCTGCTGCAGGAAGCCTCCGCGTTCGATGGCCTGCCCCGGTCGTCGTCGGCCGTCATTGTCACGAACGAGACGGTGGCGCCCCTGTACCTTGACGCCTTGCAGCGGCTGATCGCGTCCCGCCATCATGTGGTGCATGTGGCCGTGCTCAAGGATGGGGAGTCGTACAAGACCTGGGCGACGTTGAACCAGATCTTCGACGTCCTGCTGGACAAGGGATGTGACCGCAAAACGGTGCTGTATGCCTTGGGCGGTGGTGTCGTCGGCGACATGACGGGGTTTGCCGCGGCTTGCTACATGCGGGGCGTACCCTTTGTCCAGGTGCCCACCACGCTGCTGGCGCAGGTGGATTCGTCCGTCGGGGGCAAGACCGCGATCAACCACCCCCTTGGCAAGAACATGATCGGTGCGTTCTACCAGCCGCAACGGGTGGTCTGTGATCTCCAGACGCTGGCAACGTTGCCGCGTCGGGAACTGTCGGCCGGTCTGGCCGAGGTCATCAAGTACGGGCCGATCCATGACATGGATTTCATGGCATGGACGGAGGCGAACATCGACGCGCTGATGGCCCTGGACACCGATGCACTGGCCTACGCCGTGCGGCGCAGCTGCGAGATCAAGGCGGCGGTCGTGGGGCAGGATGAGCGGGAGTCCGGCCTGCGGGCGATCCTGAATTTCGGACACACCTTCGGGCATGCGATCGAAGCGGGTCTGGGCTTTGGCGTCTGGCTGCATGGTGAGGCCGTGGGTGCCGGCATGGTGATGGCGGCCGAGCTCTCGCGGCGGCTGGGGCTGGTGGACGAAGCGTTCGTTGAGCGTTTCAGGCAACTGATCGGCCGCGCCGGTCTTCCCGTGAAAGCGCCGGTCATCGATCCAGCCCGCAATGCACAGAGCTATCTGGATCACATGCGTGTGGACAAGAAGGCTGAGGCCGGCGACATCCGCTTCGTGCTGATCGACGGGCCCGGCAAGGCGGTCGTCCGCGGCGCGCCCGATGCCCTGGTGGCTGAGGTCATCGACCACTGCTGCGCCGGGTGAGCGGGCATGGGGGAGGGGCTCGCGACGGGCTATGCCATGCAGGACGAGGGGCGGCTCGCGCCTTACGCGGCGCATGCCGCGCGCAGCCGCGGGCGGCGGCATCCCGAGGCGGCGGCGCCCACGCGCACGGACTTTCAGCGCGACCGTGACCGCATCATCCACTCGACCGCGTTCCGGCGGCTGGTCTACAAGACGCAGGTATTCCTCAACCACGAGGGCGACCTGTTCCGCACGCGGCTGACCCATTCGCTGGAAGTGGCCCAGCTGGGGCGCAGCATTGCGCGGCCGCTGGGGCTGAACGAGGACCTGGTGGAGGCCATCGCGCTGGCGCACGACCTGGGGCACACGCCGTTCGGGCATGCGGGTCAGGATGCGCTCAATGCGTGCATGCGGGAGGCCGGCCGTCGGGCGGGTGTGGCCGAAGAGGATGCCCCGGGGTTCGAGCACAACCTGCAGAGCCTGCGCGTGGTGGACCGGCTGGAAGAGCGCTATCCCGCGTTCGACGGACTGAATCTGACGTTCGAAACGCGCGAAGGCATCCTCAAGCATTGCTCGCGCCGCACCGCCCGGTACCTGGAGCAGGTCGATGGCACGGGCGTGGCCCGGCGCTTTCTGGAAGGCGGCTCGCCCACGCTGGAAGCGCAGCTGTGCAATCTCGCAGACGAAATCGCCTACAACGCTCACGACATCGACGATGGGGTCCGCTCCGGGCTGTTGTCATGGTCGCAGATCCAGGAGGTGCCGCTGGTTGGCCACTACCGGGCGCAGGCCCTCGAGGCGCACCCGGGGCTGGACGGGCGCCGGCTGTTGTTTGAAACCATCCGGCTCATGCTCAGCGAGCAGGTCTATGACGTCATTGATCAGACGCGCTCGCGCCTGGCCGATCATGGCATCGTCGATGTGGAACAGGTTCGGCAGGCAGGGCCCCTGGTGGTTTTCTCCGACGGCATGCGCCAGTCCTCCGCCGAACTCAAGCAATTTTTGTTTCGCAACCTGTACCGGCACCCCCAGGTCCTGGACACTGCGAGCAAGGCACAGCGCATTGTCCGCGAGCTTTTCGACGCCTATCTGGCGCAGCCGTCGGAATGGCCGGCGCCGCCGGAGGGCGCACGCCCCCGAAGGGTGGCGGACTATATTGCCGGGATGACCGATCGGTTTGCCATCCGCGAGCACGAGCGCCTGTATGGGACGGTGCTGTTCCCATGAGTGCTCCGCCGGACCGCCCATCTTCTGCGCTCGCCGCCACCGGCCCGGACTCTGCCAGCGGGCGGGCGGGTCAGGTCACGGCCGGTCGCGATGCGGCCATTGTGGTGATGATCGGTGTGGCCAGCGCGATGCACGTGGGCAAGCTGCCAGTGGCCATTCCGGCGCTGCAGCAGAGTCTGGGCCTGTCGCTGGTTGAAGCCGGTTTCCTGTTGTCCATGGTCCAGGTCGCCGGCATGTTGATCGGCCTTTTCATCGGGCTGCTGGCCGATCGCGCCGGGCCGCGCCGTGTCATGCTGGGCGGCCTGGTGCTGCTGGCGCTGTCCAGCGCAGCAGGGGCTGCCTCGACATCCGTTCGCGCACTGCTGTGGAGCCGGGCGGGCGAAGGCCTGGGCTTTCTGCTCGCCGTGCTGCCGGCACCTGCCTTGTTGCGTGAGGTGGTGCGGCAGCCGAAGACCTTGTCGCGTGCGCTGGGGTGGTGGGGCGCCTATATGCCGGCCGGGGCTGCATTGGCCATGTTGCTGGGGGCCTGGGTGATCGGCTGGGTGGGCTGGCGAGGGCTGTGGGTGCTGCTGGGCCTGCTGAGCGCCGTGTGCGCAGGGGTGCTGTGGCGCTGCATCAGGGTTGGCCCGGCGGGGCATGCGGTCTCCGGTTTTGGGGTGCGGCTGCTTCGGACCCTGCGGTCGCCTGGCCCGTGGTTGGCGGCGCTGGGCTTCTTCCTGTATTCGGTGCAGTGGTTGGCGGTGGTGGGTTTCCTGCCCACCATTTACCAGGATGCGGGGTTCTCGATCGGCGTGGTGGGTGGGTTGAGCGCGCTGGCGGCCGGGATCAACATGTCGGGCAACATCGCCGCCGGCCGCCTGCTGGCGCGGGGTGCCGTGCCTGGCCTTGTGCTGGTGGTCGGCTATGTGGCCATGGGCCTGGGTGCGGCGCTGGCGTTCGGCCTGACGGGGCAACCCCTGTGGCAGTATGCGGGTGTGCTGCTGTTCTCCAGCTTCGGTGGCCTGATTCCCGGTACGCTGTTCGGCCTGTCGGTATCGTTGGCGCCGTCACAGGACACCGTCTCGACCACGGTGGGCTGGATGCAGCAATGGTCATCTCTGGGCCAGTTTGTCGGGCCTCCGGTGGTGGCGGCCCTGGCGGTATGGGCCGGCGGCTGGCACCAGACCTGGATCGCGACCGGGGTCTGTGCCCTGGCGGGGGTGGGGCTGGCGGTGCTCCTGCAGCGCCTGTGGCGCCGCCGCGGAGCCAGTGCATGAAGGCCGGGAGGAGGGGTGTATGGCACGGCTTTCGCGGCTGACGCTGCCCGGGCAGGTGCATTTCATCACCTTGCAGGGGCATGCCGCGGGCGACGTGTTCCTGGACGAGGAAGACAGGCTGCGCTGGCTGGGCTGGATGGGCGAGTACGCGCGTGCGGAGGGTGTCGCCCTGCACGCCTATGTCCTGCTGCCCAACCGGGTGCGGCTGCTGGCGACGCCCGAGACCGACACAGGGGTGCCGCGCTGGGTGCAGGCGATGGGGCGTCGCTATGGGCGCCATTTCAATGCCACACACGGGCGGCGTGGGACCTTGTGGGAGGGGCGCTACCGCAGCACGCTCATCCAGGCTGCACGGTACCTGCTGCCGGCCATGGTCTTCATGGACCTGGAGCCGGTGCGTGAGGGGCTGGCCGCGCATGCACGTGACTACCGATGGTCCAGCCACAACCACTTTGCGGGGATTCTGCCGGACCGCCTGATCGTGCCCCCGGCCGAGTACTGGGCGCTCGGCAACACGCCGTTCGCGCGCGAGGCCGCCTACGCCGACCTGGTGCGGGAGGGGCTGGATTCGCGCACCTTCGCGGCGCTGGATGCGGCCGCGAAGACGGGCTGGTCGCTCGGCGATGAGGCCTTCGTGGCATCCCTGCAGCAGCAGACCGACCGTCGGGTGATCAAACTGAGGGCCGGGCGACCGAGAAAAGAGGCCTGATACCCGGGCGTCTGTCGGCAAGCCTTTGATTTGCCGACAAATTTTGCCTCAATTTAATATGTCCCCAATTAATTTATTGTGAATATCAATCACATTAAATATTGATCCGACCCCGAATAAAAAACTTGGCATCCTTGTTGCATTGCACTATGCTTCGTTTCCCACGCAACCGCATGTCCAGCAGCACATCAAAGGAAGTCCCATGACGACGGCCGCCGAACAACAACGTCTTCATCAGCATGGCCTGTACGATCCGGCCCTTGAGCACGACGCCTGTGGCGTCGGCTTTGTGGCCCATATCAAGGGCGAGAAGCGGCACGACATCGTGACGGGCGCGCTCAAGATCCTGGAAAACCTCGATCACCGGGGGGCGGTCGGGGCCGACAGGCTCATGGGCGATGGCGCTGGCATCCTGATCCAGATTCCGGACGCGCTGTACCGCGAAGACATGGCACGGCAGGGCGTTGAGTTGCCGCCGCCGGGCGAGTATGGCGTCGGCATGATCTTCATGCCGAAGGAGCACGCCAGCCGTCTGGCCTGCGAACAGGAAATGGAGCGGGCGATCAAGGCCGAAGGACAGGTGTTGCTGGGCTGGCGTGAGGTGCCTGTCAACCGCGACATGCCCATGTCGCCCATGGTGCGCGAGAAGGAACCGATCATCCGCCAGGTGTTCATCGGCCGCGGTGCCGACGTGATCGTGCAGGATGCCCTGGAACGCAAGCTCTACGTCATCCGCAAGACCGCCAGCGCCGCGATCCAGCGACTGAAGCTCAAGCACAGCAAGGAATACTACGTGCCGAGCATGAGCAGCCGCACGGTGGTCTACAAGGGCCTGCTGCTGGCCGATCAGGTGGGCACTTACTTCCTGGACCTGCAGGATCCTCGCTGCGTGTCGGCACTGGGTCTGGTGCACCAGCGCTTCTCGACCAACACCTTCCCGGAATGGCCGCTGGCCCACCCTTACCGTTACGTCGCCCACAACGGCGAGATCAATACCGTCAAGGGCAACTACAACTGGATGAAGGCGCGCGAGGGCGTGATGACCTCGCCGGTGCTGGGTGAGGACCTGAAGAAGCTCTACCCCATCAGCTTCCCCGGTCAGTCGGACACCGCGACCTTCGACAACTGCCTGGAACTGCTGACCATGGCGGGCTACCCCATCAGCCAGGCGGTCATGATGATGATCCCCGAGCCGTGGGAGCAGCACACGCTGATGGACGAACGCCGCAAGGCCTTCTATGAATACCATGCCGCGATGCTGGAGCCCTGGGATGGCCCAGCCTCCATCGTGTTCACGGACGGACGCCAGATCGGTGCGACGCTCGATCGCAATGGCCTGCGGCCCTCGCGTTACTGCGTGACCGACGATGACCTGGTCATCATGGGGTCCGAGTCGGGCGTGCTGCCGGTGCCGGAGAGCAAGATCGTGCGCAAGTGGCGTCTGCAGCCGGGCAAGATGTTCATGATCGACCTCGAGCAGGGACGCCTGATCGATGACGAGGAACTCAAGGCCAATCTGGCCAACAGCAAGCCTTACAAGCAGTGGATCGAGAACCTGCGCATCCGCCTGGATGACGTCGAGCCGAATGCGATCGACATCCCGGTGTCCGAGCCGGCGACCCTGCTCGATCGTCAGCAGGCCTTCGGCATGACGCAGGAGGACATCAAGTTCCTGATGGCGCCGATGGCCACCCATGGTGAAGAAGGCATCGGCTCCATGGGCAACGACAGCCCGCTGGCCGTGCTCTCGGGCAAGAACAAACCGCTGTACAACTACTTCAAGCAGCTGTTCGCCCAAGTGACCAACCCGCCGATCGATCCGATCCGCGAGGCCATCGTGATGTCGCTGGTGTCCTTCATCGGGCCCAAGCCCAACCTGCTGGACATCAACCAGGTCAATCCGCCGATGCGCCTGGAGGTGAGCCAGCCCATCCTGGACTTCCAGGACATGGGCAAGCTGCGCACGATCGAGGCCCGCACGCAGGGCAAGTTCAGAAGCCATACGCTGGACATCACCTATCCGCTGGCCTGGGGCCACGAAGGGGTGGAGGCCAAGCTGGCCTCGCTGTGCGCCGAAGCCGTGGACGCGATCAAGGGGGGGATGAACATCCTGATCGTCAGCGACCGCGCAGTGAACAGCACCCAGGTGGCCATCCCGGCATTGCTGGCACTGTCCGCCATCCACCAGCATCTGGTGCGCGAGGGTCTGCGCACATCGGCCGGCCTGGTGGTCGAAACCGGCACCGCACGTGAAGTGCACCATTTCGCCGTGCTGGCAGGCTATGGCGCCGAAGCGGTGCATCCCTACCTGGCCATGGAGACGCTGGTCGCCATGCACAAGGAGTTGCCGGGCGAGTTGTCGGCCGACAAGGCGATCTACAACTACGTCAAGGCGATCGGCAAGGGTTTGTCCAAGATCATGTCCAAGATGGGCGTGAGCACCTACATGTCGTACTGCGGTGCCCAGCTGTTCGAGGCCATCGGCCTGAACAGCGAGACGGTGGACAAGTACTTCACCGGCACCGCCAGTCGCGTCGAAGGCATCGGCGTGTTCGAGATCGCCGAAGAAGGTATCCGCATGCACAAGGCGGCCTTCGGCAATGATCCGGTGCTGGCGACCCAGCTTGATGCGGGTGGCGAATACGCGTGGCGCGCGCGCGGCGAGGAGCACATGTGGACGCCCGACGCGATTGCCAAGCTGCAACACAGCACGCGTGCCAACAACTGGAACACCTACAAGGAATACGCGCAGCTCATCAACGACCAGAGCCGTCGCCACATGACGCTGCGCGGCCTGTTCGAGTTCAAGTTCGACCCGTCCAAGGCCATTGCGGTGGAGGAGGTCGAGCCGGCCAAGGAGATCGTCAAGCGCTTCGCCACCGGCGCCATGTCGCTGGGTTCGATCTCGACCGAGGCGCATGCGACGCTGGCCGTGGCCATGAACCGCATCGGTGGCAAGAGCAACACCGGCGAGGGTGGCGAGGACGCGCTGCGCTACCGCAACGAACTCAAGGGCATCCCGATCAAGCAGGGCCAGACCATGTCCGACCTGCTGGGCAAGGAGATCTTCGAGGTCGACTACGAGCTGCAGGAGGGTGACTCCCTGCGCTCGCGCATCAAGCAGGTGGCCTCGGGCCGCTTCGGTGTGACCGCCGAATACCTGCACAGCGCCGACCAGATCCAGATCAAGATGGCGCAGGGCGCCAAGCCCGGCGAGGGCGGCCAGTTGCCGGGCGGCAAGGTCTCCGACTACATCGGCAAGCTGCGTCACAGCGTGCCGGGCGTGGGCCTGATCTCGCCGCCGCCGCACCACGACATCTACTCGATCGAGGACCTGGCGCAGCTGATCCACGACCTCAAGAACGTCGCGCCGCACTCGTCCATCAGCGTGAAGCTGGTGTCCGAGGTCGGTGTGGGCACGATCGCCGCGGGCGTGGCCAAGTGCAAGGCCGACCACGTGGTGATCGCTGGCCATGACGGCGGCACGGGCGCCTCGCCCTGGTCGTCGATCAAGCATGCGGGCAGCCCGTGGGAGATCGGCCTGGCCGAGACCCAGCAGACCCTGGTGCTCAACCGCCTGCGCGGCCGCATCCGCGTGCAGGCCGACGGCCAGATGAAGACCGGCCGCGACGTCGTGATCGGCGCGCTGCTGGGCGCGGACGAATTCGGTTTCGCGACCGCACCGCTGGTGGTCGAGGGCTGCATCATGATGCGCAAGTGCCACCTGAACACCTGCCCGGTGGGCGTGGCCACGCAGGATCCCGAGCTGCGCCGCAAGTTCACCGGCAAGCCCGAGCATGTGGTCAACTACTTCTTCTTCGTGGCGGAGGAAGTGCGCCAGATCATGGCGCAACTGGGCATCCGCAAGTTCGACGACCTGGTCGGCCGCTCCGATCTGCTCGACACGCGCAAGGGCATCGAGCACTGGAAGGCCAGGGGCCTGGACTTCAATCGCCTGCTGGCCCAGCCGGTGGTGCCGGCAGACGTGCCGCGCCTGCATGTCGAAGTGCAGGACCACGGGCTGGAGAAGTCGCTCGACAATATTCTGATCGCCAAGTCGAGGCCGGCGATCGACAAGGGCGAGCGTGTGCAGTTCATCGAAGTGGCGCGCAACGTCAACCGTTCGGTGGGCGCGATGCTCTCCGGCGCGGTGACGAAGGTGCACCCCGAGGGCCTGCCCGACGACACCATCCGCATCCAGCTCGAAGGCACGGGCGGTCAGTCCTTCGGTGCCTTCCTGTGCCGCGGGGTCACGCTGTACCTCATTGGCGAGGCCAACGACTACACCGGCAAGGGCCTGTCGGGCGGTCGCGTGATTGTGCGCCCGAGCATCGACTTCCGGGGTGATGCGGCGCAGAACATCATCGTGGGCAATACCGTCATGTACGGCGCGACTTCCGGTGAAGCCTACTTCAGTGGCGTGGCCGGCGAGCGCTTCGCGGTGCGCCTGTCCGGTGCCACGGCGGTGGTCGAGGGCACGGGTGACCACGGCTGCGAATACATGACCGGCGGTACCGTCGCCGTGCTGGGCCGCACGGGCCGCAACTTCGCCGCCGGCATGAGCGGTGGCGTGGCCTACGTCTACGACGAGGATGGTCAGTTTGCCAAGCGCTGCAATACCGCGATGGTCAGCCTGGAGAAGGTGCTGCCCGCGGCCGAGCAGGAGGCCACGGTCGACCGTGCCACCTGGCACCGCGGCCAGACCGATGAAGCACAGTTGCGCAAGCTGCTGGAAGACCACAACCGGTGGACCGGCAGCCGGCGTGCGCGCGAATTGCTGGACCACTGGGCGGAGGCCCGCGGCAAGTTCGTGAAGGTGTTCCCGATCGAATACCGGCGCGCACTGGCCGAGATCAATGCCCGTCAGACAGGCAACGAGGCCATGGCCAAGGCGAGCCGCAGCGCCAGACAGGCCGTTCCCGCCAAGTAAGCAAGAACCATATTGCCCACGAAGGATCAGACCATGGGAAAAGTCACCGGCTTCATGGAGTACGAACGCATCGAGGAGGGCTACCGCCCCGTCGCCGAGCGCCTGAAGCACTACAAGGAATTTGTCGTCGGCCTGGATGACGCGCAGGCCAGGATCCAGGGCGCGCGCTGCATGGATTGCGGCACGCCGTTCTGCAACAACGGATGCCCGGTCAACAACATCATCCCGGACTTCAATGATCTGGTGTACCAGGGGGACTGGCGCAATGCGATCACGGTGCTGCACAGCACCAACAACTTCCCGGAATTCACCGGCCGCATCTGCCCCGCACCCTGCGAGGCGGCATGCACCATCAACATCAACGGCGAGCCGGTGGGCATCAAGTCGATCGAGCACGCGATCATCGACAAGGCCTGGGCCGAAGGCTGGGTGCAGCCCCTGCCCGCCCAGCACAAGACCGGCAAGAAGGTGGCCGTGGTCGGCTCTGGCCCGGCGGGCCTGGCCGCCGCCCAGCAGCTGGCGCGTGCCGGTCACGACGTGACGGTGTTCGAGAAGAACAGCCGCATCGGCGGCCTCTTGCGCTATGGCATTCCCGATTTCAAGCTGGACAAGTCGCACATCGACCGCCGCGTCGCGCAGATGGAGGCCGAGGGCGTGGTCTTCCGTACCAGCACGCTGATCGGTGCCATGCCCGAGGGCAGCAAGGTCACCAGCGATGCGACAACGGTGATCAGTGCCGAGGAGCTGAAGCAGGCGTTCGACGCCGTGCTGCTGACGGGCGGCTCCGAGCAGTCGCGCGACCTGCCTGTGCCCGGCCGCGAGCTTGACGGTATCCATTTCGCGATGGAATTCCTGCCGATGCAGAACAAGGTCAACGCGGGCGACAAGCTCAAGGGCCAGATCCGCGCCGATGGCAAACACGTCATCGTGATCGGTGGCGGCGACACCGGCTCCGACTGCGTGGGCACCAGCACCCGCCATGGTGCGGCGAGCGTCACCCAGTTCGAGGTCATGCCCCAGCCGCCCGAGCAGGAGAACAAACCCCTGGTCTGGCCCTACTGGCCGCTGAAACTGCGCACCAGCTCGAGCCATGACGAAAGCGCGGAACAAGGCATCCTGAAGCGGGAATTTGCCATCTCCACCAAGGAATTCGTCGGCAAGAACGGCAAGGTCACCGGTCTGAAGACCGTGAACGTCGAGTTCAAGGACGGCAAGTTCATCGAGATTCCCGGCACCGAGAAGGAATACAAGGCCGATCTGGTGCTGCTGGCGATGGGCTTCGTGCATCCGGTGGCCACGGTGCTGGACGCCTTCGGTGTCGACAAGGACGCGCGGGGCAACGCCAAGGCCAGCACCGATTTCACGGGCGGCTATGCGACCAGCGCGCCGAAGGTGTTCGCTGCCGGCGACATGCGCCGCGGTCAGTCGCTCGTGGTCTGGGCGATCCGGGAAGGGCGTCAGGCGGCCCGTGCCGTCGACGAGTTCCTGATGGGCTATTCGGACCTGCCGCGCTGAGACCGGTGGATTCTCAAGGCCGGCTGCGGTGGCCTTCGGGGTCATGAGACAATCCGGGGTTCACCAAACCGGCCTATGAGTGAAGACCCTTTCATCGAGATCGACCATGTGACGTTCGGCTATGACAGCCGACGCACCATCCTGAACGACCTGTCCCTGACCTTCGCCAGAGGGAAGGTCACGGCCGTCCTCGGGGGGTCGGGTTGCGGCAAGACGACGTTGCTGCGCCTGATCGGCGGGGTGCACGCACCCAACAGTGGCCGTGTGGTCTTCGACGGCGAGGTGGTCGACGCGCGGAACAAGGCGCAACTGTTTCGCCTGCGCCGCCGGCTGGGCATGCTGTTCCAGTTCGGCGCCCTGTTCACCGACCTGAACGTGTTCGACAACGTGGCGTTTCCGCTGCGCGAGATGACGGACCTGCCCGAGTCGCTGATCCATGACATTGTGCTGATGAAGCTCAATGCGGTCGGCCTGCGCGGCGCGGCCGGCTTGCGCATCAGTGAAGTCTCGGGTGGCATGGCCCGGCGCATCGCGCTGGCGCGTGCGATCGCACTGGATCCCGAGTTGATCATGTACGACGAGCCTTTTGCCGGACTCGACCTGGTCTCGATGGGTGTGGCCGCCAAGCTCATCCGTACCCTGACCGACGTGACCGGAGCCACCGCGCTGCTGATTTCGCACGACGTGCCGCAATGCATGGCCATCAGCGACTGGGTTGTCCTGATGGCGGCCGGCGGGCGACTTGTCGCGCAGGGGACGCCGCAGGAACTCATGGACAGCACCGATCCCGAGGTGCGCCAGTTTGTCCGGGGCGAGCCCGACGGGCCGGTCAAGTTTCACTACCCGGCCCGGCCGGTGGCGGAAGACTTCGGCATGGGAGCGGCACGATGATGAACTTCCTGCAATGGCTGGGCGAGCGGGCTTTTCATGTGCTGGCATCCTGGGGGCGCGGTGCCGTCTTTTTCGTCGAATTGGTCAAGGCCGTGCCCGCCGCCTTCACGCGCTTCGGTCTGGTGATCGCCCAGATACATGCCATCGGCAACCGCTCGCTGGTCATCATCCTGGCCTCGGGGCTGGCGGTGGGCTTCGTGCTGGCCCTTCAGTTGTACAACACGCTGACCAATTTCGGTGCCGCCGAATCGCTGGGCCTGGTGGTGAACCTGTCGCTGGTCCGCGAGTTGGGGCCGGTGGTGACGGCGCTGCTGTTTGCCGGTCGTGCCGGTACCTCCCTGACGGCCGAAATCGGTCTGATGAAGGCCGGCGAGCAGATCTCGGCGATGGAGTTGATGGCCATCGATCCGCGCAAGCGCGTGCTGGCACCGCGTTTTCTGGCCGGCGTGATCTCCATGCCCCTGCTGGCGGGGCTGTTTTCGGCCGTTGGTATCCTGGGTGCATGGGTGGTTGCGGTCGGCCTCATCGGCATCGATGCCGGCAATTTCTGGGCGATCCAGCAAAGCGGTGTGGACGTGTGGCGCGATGTGGCCAACGGCGTGATCAAGAGCATGGTGTTCGGCGTGATCTGCACCGCTGTGGCACTCTATCAGGGCTATGAGACCGAGGCGACGCCCGAGGGTGTCGCCTACGCCACCACGCGCACCGTGGTGACGGCCTCGCTGGGCGTGCTGGCGATGGACTTCATCCTGACGGCCCTGATGTTCTCGACCCCATGAACGAATCGAGCAAGAAGATCTTCGAATGAACAAGAGAAGCACTGAAATCCTGGTTGGCCTGTTCGTCCTCCTGGGCGCGGCGGGGCTGCTGTTCCTGGCCTTGAAGGCGGCCAACCTGGCCAGCTTCGCATCGGGTGGCGACTCCTATGTGGTGGAGGCGAGATTCGACAATGTGGGCGGCCTCAAGCCCCGTGCCGCCGTCCGCTCTGCGGGTGTGACGGTCGGTCGCGTCACCAGCGTGACGCTCGATCCGGTCACCTTCCAGGGGCTGGTGAGGCTGGAGATCAGCAAGGCGGTCCCGTTTCCGAAGGATTCATCGGCCAAGATCCTGACCTCCGGCATCCTGGGCGACCAATACATCGGCATCGAGCCTGGCGGCGACGAGAACAACCTGGCCGCGGGGGACGTGATCACGCAGACCCAGTCGGCCCTCGTGCTCGAAAACCTGATCGGTCAGTTCCTGTTCAGCAAGGCCGCCGAGGGCGGGTCGGCCAATGAGTAAACGCGTGGCCACGCTGGTGCTGGCGGGCAGCCTGCTGGCGGGCTGTGCCACCGGCCCCGGCGCGAATCCGAGGGACCCGCTGGAACCCTTCAACCGCGGGGTGGACAGCTTCAACACGGCGCTGGACGATGCGGTGCTCAAGCCGGTGGCCACGGCCTATCGCGATGTCTTGCCGCAGCCGGTACGCAGTGGTGTCGGCAACTTCTTCGGCAACATCGGCGATGCCTGGTCGGTGGTCAATGCCCTGCTCCAGGGGCGGGCGCAGGCCGCCGCCGAAAGCTTCATGCGCGTGAGCGTCAATACCGTTCTGGGCCTGGGCGGGCTGCTCGATATCGCGTCCGAAGCCGGTCTGGAGCGCCACAGCCTCGACTTCGGCCTCACGCTGGGGCGCTGGGGCGTGCCTGCCGGTCCGTATGTGGTGCTGCCCTTCCTGGGGCCGTCCTCGGTGCGAGATTCAGCCGGGCTGCTGGTGGATGCCGAAGGGGGCGTGCTCGAAATCTTCGATCACGTGCCCACGCGCAACAGCCTGTACGTGCTGGACAAGATCGATACCCGCGCCGGTCTGCTGCGCGCCACCGACATGCTGGGCGGCGTGGCGCTCGACAAGTACAGCTTCACCCGTGACGTGTATCTGCAGCGGCGCGACCGCCTGGTGTCGGACCTGCGCGGCGAGGAAGAGGCGGACGACTACGACAACGAGAACTACGACGACGCAGACGTCGACGCAGGCGCCGGCGCACAGGAAACAGTTACTGACAAATGATGGCGATCCGGACATGGAGCCCGGCGATGATGGGGGCAGTCCAATTCCGGGCGTGAACCGACAACCGAAAGGGAAAGGAAACTCCATGATGCAACGTCGCCGCTGGATGCAAGCCGTCGCGCTGACCATGTCCGCCTGGCTTGCCGTGCCCGCCATGGCCGCGGAAGAGGGTCCTGATGATCTGGTCAGGCGCATTTCCACCGAGGTGCTCGACACCATCAAGAGCGATGCCGCGATCCAGGCCGGGGATTCCGCCCGTATCGCCGCGCTGGTCGATGGCAAGATCATGCCCAATGTCAATTTCCGCCGCATGACCTCCTCTGCCGTGGGCCGTTTCTGGCGTCAGGCCACGCCCGAGCAGCAGCAGGCCCTGCAGGCCGAGTTCAAGACGCTGCTGGTGCGCACCTATTCCGGCGCGCTGGCCGAAGTCAAGGACCAGACCCTGAGCTTCAAGCCCCTGCGCACGCGTCCCGAGGACAAGGAAGTCGTGGTGCGCAGTGAGGTGCGGGGCAAGGGTGATCCCATCCAGCTTGACTACCGCCTCGAGAAAACCGAAGCCGGCTGGAAGATCTACGACCTGAACGTCCTCGGTGTGTGGCTGGTGGAAACCTACCGGTCGCAATTTGCGCAGGAAATCAATGCCAAGGGCATCGACGGCCTGATCCAGTCGCTGGCCGAACGCAACAAGTCGTCCGGTGCCGACGCCAAGGCCGGGTGAACGTCGAGCCATGCAGGAGCAACAAGCCATGTCTTCAACGGTGGCACTGCCCGCGCGCCTGACCATCGAGGGGGCATCGCTGGCGCTGTCCGATCTCGTTCGAACCCTGGGTGCGCGTTCCGGGCCGGTGCGACTGGATGCGTCGTCCATGCAGGACTTCGATACCTCGGCCGTGGCCGTCCTGCTGGAGTTGCGGCGCTACCTGTCGGCCAAGGGGCAGGACATGACGGTCGACCACTGGCCGCCCAAGCTGGCGGCGCTGGTCAGGCTTTACGGCGTCGACGCGCTGCTGGGCGTTTCCCCGGCTACCGGGGGCGCCACGGTGGACGGGCAATCCTGAGCCGGTCCGCCGGCCATCCCGGTCTGCGGGCGCCGGGTTTGCGGGCATCACCTAAAATGCCCTGTTGTCCTCTCTTCGGTGGCCGCTGGACCGCTGCCGCCGACGGTACTGCCTGCGATGCCCGCCATTTCCTTTCAAGATGTCTCCAAGAGCTACCGTACGCCCCAGGGTGATTTCTGGGCGCTCAATGGCGTGCGCTTTGACATCGGGCACGGCGAGTTTTTCGGTCTGCTGGGGCCCAATGGTGCGGGCAAGACGACGCTGATCAGCATCCTGGCCGGACTGGCGCGCCCGAGTGCCGGGCGGATCGAGGTGGGCGGATACGACGTGCAGCGTGACTATGCCAAGGCGCGTCGGCAACTGGGCATCGTGCCGCAGGAGTTGGTGTTCGATCCCTTTTTCAGCGTGCGGGAGACACTGCGGCTGCAATCGGGCTACTTCGGCATTCGCCGCAACGAGGCCTGGATCGACGAACTGCTCGATGGCCTGGGGCTGGCCGACAAGGCCCAGTCCAACATGCGCCAGCTCTCGGGTGGCATGAAGCGCCGCGTGCTGGTGGCGCAGGCCCTGGTACACAAGCCACCGGTGATCGTGCTGGACGAACCCACCGCCGGCGTTGACGTGGAACTGCGCCAGACCTTGTGGCAGTTCATCTCGCGCCTGAACCGCGAGCGGGGCAGTACGGTGCTGCTGACGACCCACTACCTGGAAGAGGCCGAGGCGCTGTGTGGACGGATTGCCATGCTCAAGCGGGGGCAGGTGGTGGCGCTGGAAAAGACCTCGGATCTGCTGAGCCGGGCCTCGTCGAACGTGCTTCGCTTCAAGACCGACCAGCCACTGCCGCCGGCCCTGGCGGCGCAGGCGCGGGTCACCGGCCGCATCGTGCAATTGCAGGCCCACGATGCGCTCCAGGTCGAACGCTTGCTGACCCAGGTGCGCGAAAGCGGTGTGCACGTGGAGGACATCGAGATTCGCAAACCCGACCTTGAGGATGTCTTCATGGAGGTGATGGGCGAGGGCCTGGCCCGGGAGGCGGTGGCATGAGGACCTCGCTGGAAACGGAACGCGCCGTGTACGCCACGCAAGAGGTCGTCAGGCCCGGCAGCGGATGGCGGACCCTGCTGTACAAGGAGGTCCTGCGCTTCTGGAAGGTGGGCTTCCAGACGGTGGCAGCGCCGGTGGTCACGGCCATCCTGTACATGCTCATCTTCGGCCATGTGCTGGAAGGTCGCGCACAGGTCTACGATCAGGTGCGTTACACGGCTTTTCTCATGCCGGGTCTGGTCATGATGAGCGTGCTGCAAAATGCCTTTGCCAACAGCTCCTCTTCGCTCATTCAGAGCAAGATCATGGGCAACCTGGTCTTTCTGCTGCTGACGCCACTGTCGCACCGGGCATGGTTTGTCGCCTACGTCGGATCGTCCACCGTGCGCGGCCTGGTCGTCGGTGCGGGCGTGATGGCTGCGACCTGGTGGTATGCCCGGCCGGACGTGATGATGCCCGTGTGGGCACTGGTGTTTGCGGCCATGGGCGCCGCGCTGCTGGGTGCCCTGGGTGTGATCGCGGGCCTGTGGGCCGAGAAGTTTGACCAGATGGCGGCGTTCCAGAACTTCCTCATCATGCCCATGACCTTCCTGTCGGGCGTTTTCTATTCCATTCACTCACTGCCGGCGTTCTGGCAGCAGGTGAGCCATCTGAACCCCTTCTTCTACATGATCGACGGCTTTCGCTACGGTTTCTTCGGCGTCAGCGATGTCTCGCCGTGGCTGAGCCTGTCGGTGGTCGGCACCGCGCTGCTGCTGGTCAGTGCGCTGGCCCTGCATCTGCTGAAAACCGGTTACAAGATCCGTCATTGAGGGCGCTACATTCATGACTGCTGAACAACTGGAAGCCCTGATCGCTGCCGGGCTGTCTTGCGAGCACATCCAGGTGACTGGCGACGGTCGCCACTGGTCGGCCGTGATCGTCTCGCCCGAGTTCGAGGGCAAGCGGCTGATCGCGCGCCACCAGCGCGTCTATGCCACGCTGGGTGCCCGCATCCAGAGTGACGAGGTGCACGCCCTGTCGATGAAGACCTACACCCCGGCCGAGTGGGCCGCGGCTGGCCGAGAAGGCGCCTGACGACCATGGACAAGCTGCGCATTACCGGTGGCCGCCCGCTGTACGGCGAGGTACCCATATCGGGAGCCAAGAATGCGGCCCTGCCGGAGCTGTGTGCCACGCTGCTGACCGACGAGCCGGTCCGGCTCATCAATGTGCCCCGCCTGCGCGATGTGGCGACCATGCGCTCGCTGCTCGACCACATGGGCGTGCGCACGCAAACCCATGGTGACCGCGGCGGCATGAGCTTCCAGGCGCCCGACGGTCTGAATCCGGAGGCCCCCTACGAACTGGTCAAGACCATGCGCGCCTCGGTGCTGGTGCTGGGGCCGCTGCTGGCGCGCTTCGGTCATGCCCGCGTGTCGTTGCCCGGGGGTTGCGCGATCGGTGCGCGACCCGTGGATCAGCACATCAAGGGGTTGCAGGCCATGGGGGCCGAGATCGCCGTCGAGCACGGCTACATGGTGGCGCGCCTGCCGGCAGGGCGCAGGCGCCTGAAGGGAGCCCGCATCACGACCGACATGGTCACCGTGACCGGCACCGAGAATTTCCTCATGGCCGCCGCGCTGGCCGAGGGCGAGACCATCCTTGAGAACGCCGCCCAGGAGCCCGAGATCCCGGACCTGGCCGAGATGCTGATTGCCATGGGCGCGAAGATCGAGGGCCACGGCACCAGCCGCATCCGCATCCAGGGCGTGGCGCGCCTGCATGGTTGCGAGCACATCGTGGTGGCCGATCGGATCGAGGCCGGCACTTTCCTGTGCGCGGTTGCCGCGGCCGGCGGCGATGTCGTGCTGCGCGGCGCGCGGGCTGACCACCTGGACGCAGTGATCGACAAGCTGAGCGAGGCCGGTGCCACCATTGAGGTCGGCGACGGCTTCATCCGTGTGCGCAGCGAAGGGCGGCTCAAGGCCCAGAGCTTCCGCACCACCGAATACCCGGGCTTCCCGACCGACATGCAGGCGCAGTTCATGGCGCTCAACTGCATTGCCCAGGGCACCAGC
>NZ_JAQVEJ010000039.1 GCF_028698005.1 Hydrogenophaga sp. | reverse complement strand
TACTGGCGCACCGACGCCGGGGGCGACTCGGTGGCGGTGCTCGACATCCCGGGCCTCAACGGCCGCCCGCGCCAGTTCGACGTCGATGCCAGCCTGCTGGTGGAGGTGCCCACCACGGCCGGGCAGGCCTGGCTTGAGCTGACCGTCGAATTCGACGGCCGCCGCCAGTGGAGCCGTCGCATCGATGCGAACAACCCCGGTCAGACCGATGGTCTGGACTACCACCAGCGCCTGCGCCTGGAAGCCGAACAGGGCATTCGCATCCGGGCCGTGGCCAGGACCCGGGGCGTCCGCATCCGGCAGCTGCTGGTGGAAGCCAGGGAGGAGCTGCCATAGGCCGGCCCCGCCGCCATGCCTCGACAACGGAGATCGTGCCAAGGAGTTGCCCATGCCCATCCTGCTCAAACGCGCCTACGAAGCGCCGGCCGCGTCGGACGGGCAACGCGTGCTGGTTGACCGGCTCTGGCCACGTGGTCTGACCAAGGCCCGGGCCGGTATCGACCTGTGGCTCAAGGAGGTGGCACCGAGCACGGCCCTGCGCCGCTGGTACGGGCACGACCCGGCCCGATGGGAAGCATTCCGGCAGCGCTACCGCTCCGAACTGGAGGCCCATCCCGCGCTGGATGCACTGCGTGCGCAGGCCCGCCAGGGCACGATCACCCTGGTGTATGCCGCCAGGGACGCGCAGCACACCCATGCCCTGGTGCTGAGGGAGCTGCTCGAGCAGGGTGATTGAGGCCGCGCCTGCCAGGGGCCGTACCGAGCTGAGCGGCCGGCCATGGCCGGCGCAGGAGGCCTTCGACGCACGAAACACAGGGCGATAAGTGTACTTTGGTATACACTATCGACCGGGTGCCGATGCGCACCCTGGTATCACGTCAGGGAGGACATATGAAAAAACGCCAGTTCTGTGGCTGGCTGGTGACGGCCGCCCCAGCCATGGTGGTCGCTGGCACCACCGCGTTCAGCCTGCCGGCTTCGGCGGCACCGGGTGGCCTGCGTTTGCACTTTCTGGGTGTCGACTACGAGCACCGATGGTCCAAAAACGGCCAAAACGAGTTCACACCGCGGGAGCAGACCGATCTGACCTCGTGGCGCGACATGCTGACGATCAATGTGCATGAAGCCGTTGCCAGCGAAGCGCAGCTCAAGCTGCTGGCCCATGCCGTGCTGGGCAACTACCAGCAGGCCGGCAAGGTGCTGTACACGGGGACCCGACCGGCCAGCGCCGGTCAACCGACCGAATACCAGATCGTGGCGCTGCTCGGCAATGCCGAGTTGCTCGAAGCGGTCTTCGCCCGTTTTCTGCTGTCCGATGGCGTCGGCACCGTGGTTGTCTATTCCCATCGCGTCTATGGCTCGGCGTCCGGGCCGGCGATGAATGAGTGGTTGCAGGCCCATGGCACGCAGGTCGAAACCGCGCTCATGACCTGGGACCGCCTGCCGGCGGTGGCCGCGCTGAGCGCGCTGCCGCAAAGCCACTGAGCTTGCCGCGACGTCAGCGCGGTGCGTGTGCCTGCGGCCGTGTCCGGTAGAACCTGACCGGGCTGGCCGGCGCGGCGCCCAGCACGCTGCGCTTGATCTTGCCGACCACATGCATCTCGCAGGGCTTGCAGTCGAAGCGCAGGGTGAGTTTTTCCTTGCCGTTGATCAGTTGCAGCGGCTCGGCCCGCACCGTGCCCTGCACGCCGGTCACGCCCTTGGCCTGCTTCGGGCAGAGGCTGAGCGAGAAGCGCACGCAGTGCTTGGTGATCATCAGGCTGACTTCGCCTTCTTCCTCGTGGCTCTCGTAGGCGGCCGCGATCACCTTCACGCCGTGCCTGGCATAGAAGTCGCGTGCCTTGTGGTTGAACACGTTGGCCAGGTAGCTGAGCGTGTCTTCCGGGTATGGCACCGGCGGTGTCACCGGCGTGGCGCGCGGCAGACGCGTCCAGGTGGCCGCACGGGCCGCCTCCAGGTCGGCCATGGCCTCGCGGCGCAGGGCGTTGAGTTGCGAGGCCGGCACGAACCGTGGCCCGTTCAGTTGCAGCGTGACGTCCAGCGGCTGGAAGATCGTTTCGCCCAGACGGGACAGGTTCTCGCGCAGCCTGGTTGCGGCCTGGCCGGGGTCCTTGGCGTCCTGCAGCGACCCGGGCAGGGTGGCACGGCCGCTGTGGCCGTCTTCGTCGGTCACGGTCAGCGTCAGGCCATCGGCGGTTTCCGACAGCCTGAGCCAGGCGCCAATGCGGCGCTCGGCGGACTTTTTCTCCAGGCCGCGCACCCAGTCCATGTCGCGGTTGCGGTTGATCTGCGTGTGCTTGCGCAGGTCCTTGAAGCTGGCGACAGGGTCTTTGGGGTACACCCGCCAGCGACCCTGCTTCGCGTCGATCGCCTCGGCGCGGTTGATCTGCAGGCCGACCAGTTCCTTCTGCAGGTCGAGGTAGCACAGGCCGTCGCCGTTGTGCAGCACGGTGCCGTGCTCGTCCAGTTGCAGATCCAGGTGCTGGGTGCCGACCGCGGTGACGTAGCCGATCGGCCGGCCCGGGTTCTTGGGCGTGTCGAAGGCGCCGATGTCCTGCTGGCGGCCATTGACGAAGTAGTCGGTGAACTCGCGGTTGAAGTTCTGGTCGGGGTCGGGCTGGAAGTGGAAGGTGCACTCGCCGCTGCTGGCGCGGGCCAGCTCCGGTCGCTCCTGCAGGATCTCGTCGAGCAGCACCCGGTAGTGCGCGGTGATGTTCTTGACGTAGGCCATGTCCTTGTAGCGGCCTTCGATCTTGAAGCTGCGCACGCCGGCGTCGATGATCTGGCGCAGGTTGTTGCTCTGGTTGTTGTCCTTCATCGACAGCACATGCTTGTCGTGTGCCACGATGCGGCCCTGGCTGTCCTTGACCTCGTAGGGCAGGCGGCAGGCCTGCGAGCAATCGCCCCGGTTGGCGCTGCGACCGGTGTGGGCATGACTGATGTAGCACTGGCCACTGTAGGCCACGCACAGCGCGCCGTGCACGAAGAACTCCAGAATGGCGCGGCCGGGTGCGTCCTTCGGGCCGAGCGCGGCGTCGATGGCGGCGATCTGCTGCAGCGTCAGCTCACGGGCCAGCACGATCTGCGACAGGCCCGCATCCTGCAGGAAGCGCGCCTTCTCCGGCGTGCGGATATCGGTCTGGGTGCTGGCGTGCAACTGGATCGGTGGCAGGTCGATCTCCAGCAGGCCCATGTCCTGGATGATCAGGGCGTCCACACCGGCATCGTAGAGCTGCCAGGCGAGTTTTCGCGCCGGCTCCAGCTCGTCGTCGCGCAGGATGGTGTTGAGGGTGACGAAGATCCGGCTGTTGTAGCGGTGCGCGTGCCGCACCAGCCGTGCGATGTCCTGCACACTGTTGTCGGCCGTGGCGCGGGCGCCAAAGCCCGGACCACCGATGTAGACGGCATCGGCCCCGTGGTTGATCGCCTCGATGCCGATATCGGCATCGCGCGCGGGGGCAAGCAGTTCGAGTTGGTGGGGCAGCATGGGGCGTGGAGCGGTTCAGCGGGCACAATGGGTCTGTTCACCGGGCGGCGGGCAGTGCGCCGCGACGCCCGGGCCAACCCTCTATTGTCCTGGAGAAGCCAGATGTCTGCATCCCTTCCGCTTTCCGAAACCGCCATCGTGCTGGTGCATGGTGCCTGGCACGGCGGCTGGTGCTGGCAGCGCGTGCTGCCGCTGTTGCAGGGTGCCGGCGTGCGGACGCACGCGGTCACCCTGACCGGCTGTGGCGAGCGGGCCCATTTGCTCGGACCCGGCATCGGCCTGGACACGCACATCCAGGATGTGGTCGGCCTGATCGAGGCCGAGGAACTGCCACGCGTGGTGCTGGTCGGTCACAGCTACGCCGGCATGGTCATCACCGGCGTGGCCGACCGGCTGCAGCGCGAGCGGCCGGGGCTGCTGGCGCGGCTGGTCTACCTGGATGCCTCCGTGCCGCTGCCCGGCGAGAGCTGGAGCAGCGCGCACGCCGAGGACATCCGCCGCGCGCGTGTCGCCGCCGCTCGGGCCGCGGGCGGCCTGTCCATGCCGGCGCCGGATGCCAGTGCCTTCGGCCTGGCCGGTGCCGACCGCGACTGGGTGAACCGGCGCCAGACACCGCAACCGTTCAAGGTTTATCAGCAGGCCTTGCCATTCGATGCCGCCGCCGTGGCGGCGCTGCCGCGCACCTTCATTGATTGCCACCAGCCCGCGCTGCCCACCATCGACGTGTCGCGCCGGCGCGTGCGAGAGCAGGCCGGCTGGCAGGTCTTCGAGATGGCCACGGGCCACGACCCGATGGTCAGCGCACCGCGTGAACTGGCCCAGCTGCTGCTGGCCATCCACCACCAGTCGAGCCGGGTCTGAGCCGGTGCTCAGGCCGGGACGATCTGGCCCAGCACCTCATCCAGCGCGGCCAGCAGCCGCCCGACATCGTCGGGCGTGGTCTGCGGGCACACCAGCATCATGTTGTGGAACGGGGTGATCATCACGCCCCGGTTGAGCAGACCCAGGTGGATCAGGTGCTCGAGGTCGCTGTCCAGCGCCCGGCCGGCTTCGCTGCCGTTGCGCGGTACCTGCGGCGTGAACTGGAACTCCACCCGTGCGCCCACCTGGGTGACCGACCAGGGCAGGCGGTGGCGTCCGATCAGCGCCCGGATGCCACTGGCGAGCTCGTCGGCCAGCGCGAACATGTGCGCATAGGCCGCCGGCGTCATCACCTCGGACAGGGCCGCGCGCATCGCGGCGGTGGCCAGCATGTTGCCCGTCAGTGTGGTGCCGATGCCGCTGTGGCCCGGTGGCGCGGCGCGTTTGGCCGCCACCGCACGTTCGGCCAGTTCGGCACTCATGCCGTAGACGGCGCAGGGCAGGCCGCCGCCCACAGGTTTGCCCAGCACGATGGCGTCGGTCTCGATACCGTGCGCACGCGCATAGCCGCCCGGGCCGGCACTGATGCAGTGCGTCTCGTCCATCACCAGCAGGCTGCCGTGGTGCCGGATCAGCGCCCGCGCGGCTTCCCAGTAGCCCGGGGCGGGCTGCACCATGCCGATGTTGGTCATGACCGGCTCGGCCAGCACGCAGGCCACCTCGCCGCTGGCCAGCGCCGCTTCCAGGGCCGGCAGGTCGTTGAATTCGACCACCACCGTGTGCGCGGTCAGGTCGTGCACCTGGCCCAGCAGGCTGGGGCGTTGCACCGGATGGCCATCGACCAGATCGACGAACACGTCGTCGATGGTGCCGTGATAGCAGCCGTTGAACACCAGCAGCTTCTTGCGTCCGGTGGCGGCCCGGATCCAGCGCACCACGTAGCGGTTCGCATCGGTGGCGCTCAGGGCGAATTGCCAGCAGGGCAGTCCGAAGCGCTCGGCCAGCAGCCGCCCGACCTCGGCCGCGTCGGCCGTGGCCAGCATGGTGGTCAGCCCACGCTCGGCCTGGCGCTGCAGCGCGGCCACCACCGGCGCGGGCGAATGGCCGAACATGGCGCCCGTGTCGCCCAGGCAGAAATCGACCAGTTCCTGGCCGTCCACGGTGGTGACCCGTGCCCCCCGGGCCGACTCGACATGCAGGGCGAAGGGAGTGCCCCAGTCGCACATCCAGTGCAGCGGCACGCCGAACAGCAGATGCCGCCCGGCAGCGTCGGCACACTGGGCCGAGCGGGGATTGCGCGCGATGTAGGCCTGTCGCTCGCGCACCAGAAAGGCCTGGGCGCGGCGCCCGTCAACGCCGTGGCGGGCAGCACGGACGCCAGGGGAAGGTGCGATGCGGTTGCCGTTCACCCGCAAGGAAGGTGCTTATTGGACCTTGGCCTTTTCGCGCAGGCTGTGCTGGTACTCGGCCATTTTCTGCTGCAGCATTTGCTGGGCGATCTGGTCCTTGACCTCATCGTAGGCAGGCAACTGGGCTTCGCGCACATCGTCCACGCGGATGATGTGCCAGCCGAACTGGCTCTTGACCGGCGCATCGGCCATCTGACCCTTGTCGAGCTTGACCATGGCTTCGGAGAACTCTGCCACGTAGCTGGAGGCACTGGCCCAATCGAGGTCGCCGCCGTTGGCACCGGAGCCCGGATCCTTGGATTTCTGCTTGGCCTGGTCCTCGAACTTGGCGCCGCCCTTGATGGCCGCGAGAATGGCATTGGCTTCGGCTTCGGTGTCCACCAGGATGTGGCGCGCACGGTATTCCTTGCCGGCGTTGGCGGCGGCGAACTTGTCGTACTCGGCCTTGGTGTCGGCGTCCGTGACCGGGTTCTTCTCCTGCCAGTCGGCAAACAGGCTGCGGATCATGATGGTCTGGCGGGCCAGTTCCATCTGGGTCTTGAAGTTGGCCGTGTTGGCGATGCCACGCCGCTGGGCCTCCTGCATGAACACTTCACGCAGGATGACCTCTTCCTTGAGCTGCTCGCGCATGGCTTCATCGACCGGGCGGCCGCTCGATGCGGCAATCTGCTGGGCCAGTGCCTCGAGCCGGGCGGTGGGGACGGCTTTGCCATTGACGATGGCAACGTTCTGGGCGGCCGCCCAGGACGCGGTACCCATCAGCAGGGCGGCAGTGATGGCGGACAGGGTGTGCTTCATGAAAGTCCTTGAAATCTCTTTGGAGCGGAATCAGGGCGCAGGGTTCACTATTTCGATGGCCAGCGCATGCAGGCCGGCGTCGATGAAAGGGCGCAGCGCATCATACACAAGGCGGTGCTGGACAACCCGGCTGCGGCCGGCGAAGGCCGGACCGCCGATGCGCACCCGAAAATGTGTGCCGTAGCCCAGCCCGTTGGCGCCGGCATGACCGGCGTGCGCGGCGCTTTCATCCAGCACCTGCAGGACCGTGGGAGCGAATGCGGCGTTCAGCGCCGCGGTGAGCGCCTCGGCGCTGGGAATGGCTGGAAGGTGTGGGTCCATGGTCATCAGGGGCGGCCCGTGTCGTCGGTATCGGTCTTGAGGTGGCGGGCGATGTACACCCCCTGGCCGATGATGAATACCACCGGAAAGACATAACCCCAGAGCTTGAAATTGACCCAGGCCTCGGTGGAGTAGAACGCCGCCACGTAGCCGTTGATGGCGGCCATGAACAGAAAATAGCCGATCCACACGACGGTCAACCGGTGCCATACCCCCTTGGGCAGCGACAACTGGCTGCCCAGCAGGGCCTGCAGGAAATTCTTCTTCCAGATCCACAGTGCCGCTCCCAGCACGATGGCCATGCTGGCGTAGAGCACGGTAGGCTTCCACTTGATGAAGCGCTCGTCCTGCAGCACCAGGGTCAGCACGCCGAACACGATGACCAGCACCAGGGTGACCTTGTGCAGGGTCTGCAGTTTGCGGTCGATGGCGTAGATCAGGCCCGTCTGCACGAAGGTTGCCGCCATGAGGACGGCGGTGGCCACATAGATGTCGTGCAGCTTGTAGGCGGCCACGAAAAGGCCGATCGGAAAAAAGTCGATGAGGAATCGCATGGCCGGATTATCCCGGCTTGCGCGATCCGGCGGCGCAACCCTGCTGGCGGCCTTTTGGCTGCGCGCCGCAGGAGCGGCCGTGAGCCGGCGGTGGGCAAACAGGTTCTTACAGATGCCTCGGCCGGGCAAGGCACAATGGGCGGCTTGGATGAGCTGTCCGTTGTCATCTTTTTTTTCAGGAGATCTACATGCCCTTGACCGCACTGCGTTCCCCTCTGCGTTGGCTGGCCACCGCCGCCGTGGTGGCCTCCCTGGCCGCCTGTGGTGGTGACAACGACGACCCGCTGGACACCGACCCGTCGAGCGACCCGGTGGCCAGGTACGTGGGCAGCTGGGAGACCAAGTGCTATACCGACAGCGGTGCTTCCGCCTGGGCCCGGGCCGATTTGCGCAAGGTCAGTGCCGATACGCTGGCCGGCGACGTGATCGCCTATGCCTACGTGGGCTCGTCGTGCTCGGGGCCGGCCGTGCGCGATCGCAAGGTGCTGTCCAACCTGGTGGCCACCAAGGTGGGTACGCAGACGGTGGCCGGTATGACGGCCGACCAGTTCACCGGCAGTTCGGATCAGGGCAAGAGCAAGTTCCTGATGTTCACCAACGGCAGCGTCCTGCTCATCGGTGACCCGAAGTCCCCCGAGGACGCCAACGGCTTCCCGACCCAGTTCCTGGAAGAAAGCCTGTCGCGCATGAAATGATGCGGGCGAAGACGGCGCCGGCTTCCGGCGCCGTGCCCACGCTCGCGCCTGCCCGTCACATCGAGGCGTCGAGCATCTGGCGGTAGTCGTCCTCGGTGGCCAGGCGAGGGTTGGTCAGGTGGCAATGATCGGCCATGGCGCCGGCGATGATCCTGTCGTACCAGCCGCGCTCCACGCCCATCGCCGCCAGGCCCGGGGGCAGGCCCAGGCGGGCATTCACGCCGCGGATGGCATCGCCCAGACGCGCGGCCACGGTCGCTGCGTCGCCGCTGTCGTCCAGCCCCATGGCATGCGCCATGCGCTGCAGGCGCTGCTCGTTTTGCACACTCTCGGCGCCGGCGTTGAAGGCGATGACGGCAGGCAGGAACACGGCGTTGAGCGTACCGTGGTGCAGGCGCGGGTTGACGCCGCCCAGGCTGTGGCTGAGGCTGTGTACACAACCCAGGCCCTTCTGGAACGCCATCGCCCCCTGCATCGAGGCGCTCATCATGTTCAGCCGCGCCTCGCGGTCCTGGCCGTCGCGCGTGGCGCGCTCGATGTGCATCCAGCCGCGGCGCAGGCCGTCGAGCGCGATACCGTCGGCCGGCGGATTGAAGGCCGGGGCCATGAAGGTTTCCATGCAGTGGGCAATGGCGTCCATGCCGGTGGCGGCGGTGAGCAGCGGCGGCAGGCCCAGCGTCAGGTCCGGGTCGAGCAGTGCCGTGCGCGGCACCAGGTGCCAGCTGTGGAAGCCCAGCTTGCGGCCGTCATCGACAATCACGATGGCGCCGCGCGCCACCTCGCTGCCGGTGCCGGCCGTGGTCGGGATGGCGATCAGCGGTGGCACGGCGGCCGTGATCCTGGGTGAACCGCCTTCGATGGTGGCATAGGTCTTGAGCGGGCCGTCGTGCGAGACGGCGATCGCCACCCCTTTGGCGCAGTCGATGGCACTGCCGCCACCCAGCGCCACCAGGCCGTCGCAGCGTTGCTCGCGGAAGATGGCGGCCGCGGCGCGCACGGCGGCTTCGGTGGGGTTGGACGGTGTCTGGTCGAAGACGGCATAGGGCAGTCCGGCCAGGGCGGCGATGGCCCTGTCCAGCAGGCCGGCGGCGCGCACACCGGCATCGGTGACCAGCAGCGGGCGGCGAATGCCATGCTTCTCGCACTCGGGCGTGAGCTGGCCCAGGGCACCGGGCTCAATGAGGATGTTGGTCACATACAGGATCTGGGCCATGCGCGCTCTTGGGTATCGTTGTTGATCAAAAATAGCACCACTATACGAAGCGGATGCTGGCTGGTCCATCCGGACAGACCAGCATGCCGTCATCAACCGGACAACCCCGATCACTTTGGTTCATGACACGACACAAGCACGATCCCCGCAGCGCACTGACGGCCGCGATGCGGGGCCTGCTGACGCGCATCGAGCGCGCCGGCCACCCACCGCCGCACGCGCTGGCGCCTGCCCGGGCCCGTGAGGCCTACGAGAAGTCCGCCGGCGTCCTGGACGTTGCCCCGGCCAGTCTGGCCCGGGTGGAAGACCTGCAGATTCCGGCGCGCGACGGGCATTTGCTGCCAGCGCGCCTGTTTGCACCCAGCCTGCCGTCCCAGGGGGACTTGCCGGTGCTGTTGTATTTCCATGGCGGTGGCTTCACCATTGGCAGCGTGGCCACACATGAACGGCTGACACGGCGCCTGGCCGAGCTCTCGGGGGGCGCCGTGCTGTCGGTGGACTACCGGCTCGCGCCTGAATGGAAGTTCCCCACGGCGGTCGAGGATGCCTGGGACAGCCTGGCCTGGCTGCGCGGGCAGGGGCCGGCCCTGGGACTGGACACGGCCCGTCTGGCGGTGGGAGGCGACAGCGCGGGTGGCACCCTGGCCATCACCACCGCGCTGGCCGCACGCGATGCCGGCTGGCCGCTGGCCTTGCAGTTGCTGTTCTACCCCGGCTGCATTGGCCATCAGGACAGTGAATCGCACCGCCGCTATGCCCAGGGCTTCTTGCTGGAGTCGGCCGATATCAGCTACTTCTTCGGGCACTACCTGCGCGGCCCGCAGGACCGCGACGACTGGCGCTTTGCGCCACTGGGTGGGCGGGATGAGCGCGGCCACACGCGTGATCTGGATGGCGTGGCGCCGGCCTGGCTCGGGCTGGCCGAATGCGACCCGCTGGTGGACGAGGGCGTGGCCTTTGCCGACCATCTGCGCATGGCCGGCGTGGCGGTTGATCTGGAGATCTATGCCGGCGTGGTGCATGGATTCATCCAGTTCGGACGCGCCATCGAGCAGGCGCGGCAAGCTCATGCCGATGCCGCCCGGGTGCTACGCCAGGCCTGGGGGCTTTGAAACCGGCGCCTAGTCTGGCAGCCAGGCGCCCTGGGTGCGGCCGTGCCCGGTGCGCCGGTCGTACGCGCGCTCGGTCGCCTGGGCGCGCCGCAGGTGTTCGTGGCCCAGCGCATTGGCGCGCGCCTCCAGCGCCCGGCAGTCGCGCATCGGCGGCAGGCTGGCGATGCCCTGGTCGATCTCGCGGGCGGCTTGGCGCGCCAGCTCGAAGTGCCCCCGTTCGTGTGCCTGCAGCGGGCCCAGATAGCGCTCGAATTTCGCACGCTGCGCCGCCGTCGCGTGCCTGAGCCGAGGCAAGGTGATTTCGCCAGCGGCGCGCGTTTGCACCCGTGTGATGTGGCACAGACCATCGGCCGTGGTGTGCCACCAGAAGCGCCAGCGTACCTCCCAGCGGGTGTAGCCGTGGTAGACGGTGCTCCCGACCCGGATCGGGCTGGCCTGGCTCAAGGCCCGGCCCAGCGAGGGGTGGGCGCGTGCATCGGCCTCGTACCAGCGGGTGCGCAGCGTCTCGTTGACCTCGGCCCGCAATGGCAGCGCCCACAGCAGCGCCAGGCCGAGGGCGGGCAGCAGCACATGCCGCAGATGGCGGAGGGGATGGCGCATGTGCCCATCGTAGCGCCACCTTGGCGACCGTATGGGACCGGGCGGGGCGCTATGCTGCGGGCCATTGCTTCACCCATGCATTTCGACAGGAGACCCCATGGCGGCTGGCCAGCAGCGTTCCGATTTCCGTTTGTTTCACCGGCTGCGCGTGCGCTGGGCCGAGGTGGACATGCAGAAGATCGTCTTCAATGCCCACTACCTGATGTATTTCGACACCGCCATCACCGATTACTGGCGTGCCCTGGCCCTGCCTTACGAGGCGGCCATGCACCGCCTGGGGGGCGACCTGTATGTGGTCAAGGCGACGGTCGAGTACCACGCCTCGGCCCGGGTGGATGACCGTCTGGATGTGGCCATCCGGTGCAGCCGCATCGGCAACTCGTCGCTGACATTTACCGGTGCGATCTTCCGTGACGAGCAGCAACTGATCAGCAGCGAGATCATCTATGTGTTCGCCGATCCGGCCACGCAGACCTCGCGTCCGGTGCCGGCGGCCCTGCGGGATGCTCTGCTGGGTTATGAGGGTGGTGAAACGATGCTGCGGGCGCAGGTGGGTACCTGGGCCGATCTGGGCGAGGAGGCCCGTGCCATCCGTCAGGCCGTGTTCGTGCAGGAGCAGGGTATCCCCGCCGAACTGGCGTGCGATGTGGCCGATGCCGGGGCGGTGCATGTGCTCGTGCGCAACCGCCTGGGCATGCCCGTGGGTACCGGCCGCCTGTTGCCGGCCGACATCCCGGGCGATGCGCGGGTGGGCCGCGTGGCGGTGGACCATGCGGTGCGCGGTGCCCGGGTGGGGCTGGCCGTGATGCAGGCGCTCGAAGAGGCGGCCCGGAGCCGGGGCGATCGCCGCATCGTGCTGCACGCCCAGCGTTCGGCCGTTCCCTTTTACGACCGGCTGGGCTACCAGCGCGTGGGCGAGCCGTTCGATGAAGCCGGCATTCCCCATCAGGAGATGGTGAAGCTGGTTTAGGGCCTGTTCATCTAGGCCCAGGCGATTCGCACGTTCACCGGCGGCTGCGTGCCCCAGCCGTGCCGCTGTGGTCCCGACGGGCCGGGGTGGGTCCACTCATTCAGGTCCAGGTACCAGGCCGCTTGCGGCCCGCGCCGCACGTGCGCGACGAGGCTGCTGCGCGTGCCATAGCCGCGCTCGGCCATATCGATAAAGGGGCTGGAGAGGGCGTGCTCCATCTCGCGCGGCACGCCGGTGGCGGGTTGTTGATGGGGCGGGGCATGGTGGGTGTCGGCCAGGGCACTGGCCAGCAATGCCCGGGCGTCGTCATGGTGGGGCTCGCCCAGCGCATGGCGCACGGCGGCCTTGAGACGCTCGGTTTTGGGCCAGGGTGTGTCCAGCGCGGCGTTGGACAGCCCATAGATGCCGGGCCCCAGCGGCTGGCGGTGCAGCCCCGTGCTGGCGGCTTCGGTGTGCGGCGATTGGGGTGAACGGTTGCTGAGCCAGGCCCAGTGCCCGGCGCGAAAGTCACCCACCACCAGGTTGAAGCCACCATAGGCCGCCGGATCGATGGTGCTGGCCAGCTCATCCAGGTCGCACTGCCCGGCCAGCCAGCGCATGGGCAGCTCACCCCGGCTGCGCGCGCCGGCCGCCGCCCGGGCGCTGCGCACATTGGTCAGCATGGCGATGCGGCCGTTGTCGGCGAAGCCCAGCCAGGTACCACCGTCGCGCAGGTCGCGGCCGGCCCAGATGCTGGACGTGCCGCCCGGAACGGTCCATTGGTGCAGCGGTGCCGTGGGTCGCTCGAAAAACTCGTCGCGGTTGCCGGCGATCAGCAGCGGGCAGTCGGGGTGCGCGCCGATGGCAAAGGCGATCAGACACATGGCGGCTGCCGGGCCTCAGATGTCGTCGAGCAAGGGGTAGGGCAGGGGCAACAGGCGCAGCGTGGGGCCTTCGGCCTGCCCCAGGTGCAGGGCCTGGCCGTCGGCGCTGCTCACCTGCATCGACACCAGCGCATGCCAGCCGCCATTCGGGGCCGGACTGCAGGCCACGATGGTGCCGGTGGGCTGGTCGGCGTCGCTGGGGTGGTAGACCTCCTGCCCGACGCTCATCGGCGCATCCGCTGCAGCCAGGTAGGTGCGCCGCTTGAGCGTGCCGCGGAACTGGCTGCGCGCGACCACCTCCTGACCGGGGTAGCAGCCCTTCTTGAAGTTCACGCCACCGACGGATTCGTAGTTGAGCATCTGGGGAACGAAGGCATCGACCAGGGGGGCCGAGACCATGGCCACGCCGGAGAGGACCTCCAGCCAGGCCCAGGTGGCGGGCTCCAGGGGCGGGCCGGCCGGTGCCTCGTGGCCGGCCGGCGCCACCCAGAGACTGCGGGTCAGCCCGGCGGCCGGGTACAGGCCGACCCGGCTCACACCGGCCGGGGCATCCAGCATCTGCCAGGGCTCGCCCGCCGGCAGGGCGCTGGTGCCCACCAGGCCCCAGAGCTCGAACCCGGCGCTGGCGTCGTCCAGCTTGACCTTGGCGCGCAGCACGAACATCGACAGGCGCTTGAGGGTGGCCGCCAGCACGTCGTGGTGGCAGATCAGCAGCACCTCGTCCGCTGCCCGCTTGATGCCGATCATGCTGGCCAGCATGCGCCCCTTGGGCGAGCAGTAGGCGGCCAGCCGGGCACCGGGCACGCCCAGCAGGGCGAAATCCTGGCTCAACTGGCCGTGCAGGAATGCCGCGGCGTCGTCGCCACGGGCCCGGATCACACCCAGGTGGGCCAGGCGCAGCACACCATCGGGCGCCGGCGAGGGCAGGGTGACGGACGGGGTGGCGGTCATGGTATCCATGGAAAACGCGTGTCGGTGGTCGAATCCCGGTCGATTATCATGCGAAGCCCGCGGCCGGGCAGCGTCGGCCCGCGGTCCCCCTCATCGCCACTCCGCTTTTCCGGCATCACGCCCCGTGCCGTCCGCCATGCGTTTTCTTCTCAAGCTGATCCTCATGCTGGCGTTGCTGGCCGGTATGGCGGCGGGCACGGCGTGGTGGTGGCTGGGACAGCCCATCGGGTTCAGGACCGGTGTGGCCGCGGAGCCCCTGCCGGAGTTCACCATCGAGCCCGGCCATTCGGCCCGAACGGCGGCCCAACGCATCCATGCCGCGGGTGCGGATGTGCCGGTGCCGCTGTTGTATGCCTGGTTCCGCTTCTCGGGTCGGGCGCACCTGATCCAGGCGGGTACCTACACCCTGTCGCCCGGCCTGACGCCGCGGACGCTGCTGGAGCGGATGGTGCGGGGTGAGCAGGCCCTGCGCAGCATCACCCTGGTGGAAGGCTGGACGTTCCGGGACGCGGTGGCTGCGCTGCAGGCCTCGCCCCATCTGGTGCAGGACTTGCGGGGCATGACACCCGAGCAGATCATGGCGCACCTGGGTTTGCCCGGGGAGCACCCCGAGGGGCGATTCTTTCCCGACACCTATCGCGTGGCCCGCAACACGCCGGCGTCGGCCGTGTTGCGCCAGGCCGCCCAGGCCATGGAGCGGCAACTGGCCCAGGCCTGGGCCCAGCGCCATCCGGACAACCCGCTCAAGTCGCCCCGGGAGGCGTTGATCCTGGCCAGCATCATCGAAAAGGAAACCGGCTCGGGCGCCGACCGGGCGATGATCGCCGGGGTGTTTGCCAACCGCTTGCGCATCGGCATGCGGCTGCAGACCGACCCAACCATCATCTATGGCCTGGGCGCGAGCTTCGATGGCAACCTGCGCCGCATCGACCTGCAGACCGACGGACCCTACAACACCTATACCCGTGCCGGCCTGCCGCCGACGCCCATCGCCTTGCCCGGCCGGGCCTCGCTCATGGCGGCGGTGCAGCCGGCCTCCACCCGGGCGCTGTACTTCGTGGCACGCGGTGACGGCAGCAGCCATTTCAGTGAAACGCTGAGCGAGCACAATGACGCCGTGCGCCGCTATATCCTCAAACGCTGACCTCCGTCTTCTTCTTTCCTGACACATGCCCCTACCGACGCAAGGCCTGTTCATCACCTTCGAAGGCATCGATGGCGCCGGCAAGTCCACCCACATCGGCGCCTTGGCCGACGCCTTGCGCGCCACGGGTCGCAGCGTGGTGCTGACGCGCGAACCGGGCGGCACTCCGCTGGCCGAGCAGTTGCGCGCGCTGGTGCTCAGGGAAGCGATGGACCCGCTGAGCGAGGCCCTGCTGATGTTCGCCGCCCGGCGCGATCACCTGCTGCAGGTCATCGAGCCGGCGCTGGCCCGCGGTGATGTCGTGCTGTGCGACCGCTTCACCGACGCCACCTTTGCCTACCAGGGCTACGGCCGCGGCTTTGACCTGCAGGTGCTGTCGGCGCTGGAGCGCTGGGTGCAGCAGACACCCGCCGTAGGCGAGGGTCTGCGCCAACCCGATCTGACGCTCTGGTTCGACCTGCCGCCAGCGGTGGCGGCGCAGCGGCTGGCGCAGGCGCGCACACCCGACCGCTTCGAGGCCCAGCCACTGGAGTTCTTCACCCGGGTCGCCCAGGGCTATGGTCAGCGCCAGGCCGCCGACCCCGGGCGTTTTGCCCGTATCCGTGCCGATCAGGCCCCCGACGCCGTCTGGGCCGAGGTCAGGGCGGCCTGCGTGGGGCGCGGCTGGCTGGCCGACAGGGCCGTGACATGAGCGCCGCGCCGGCCCCCGCCCCGTTGGCACCCTGGCTGCAGCGGCAACTGACGCAGCTGTTGCCCATGCGCGGCCACGCCCTGCTGCTGGCTGGGCCCTCCGGCCTGGGGCAATATGAACTGGCGCTGGCGCTGGCCCGCGCCTGGCTGTGCGAGCAGCCCACGCCGCAGGGTGCCTGCGGCTCCTGCGCCAGTTGCCACGCCATCGACGTGCATACCCATGCCGATTTGTGCGTGCTGATGCCCGAAACCGTGTCGCTGGAGATGGGGTGGCCGCTGGACGAAGGCGCGCAAAAGGACATCGATGACAAGAAGCGCAAACCCAGCAAGTTCATTCGCGTCGAGGCCGCGCGCCAGGTGGTTTCCTTTGCCCAGATGACGCCCGCGCGCGGGCGGGGCAAGGTGGTGCTGGTGTTTCCGGCCGAGCGCATGAACATCGAGTCGGCCAACACCTTGCTCAAGACCCTGGAGGAGCCCGCGGGCGATGTGCGTTTCGTGCTCGCCACCGAGGCGGTGCACCAGTTGCTGCCCACCATCCGCAGCCGTTGCGTGACGCAGGTGCTGCCCTGGCCCGAAACGCAGGAGGCCGTCGGCTGGCTGCGGCAGGCCGCGCTGGCCAGGGGCGTGAAGAGGGCCGACGACGAGGCGGAAGCCGCGACCTGGCTGCGCGCGGCCGGCGGCCGCCCCAGCGATGCCCTGGCCCTGGCCATGCAGGGGGTCGGCGCCGAGCAGTGGGACCGGCTCCCCGCCGACATCGCCCGCGGCGACTGGGGCGCGATGGCCGACTGGCCGCCGGCGCGCCAACTGGACGTGTTGCAAAAGCTCTGTCACGATCTGCTGGCCGTTGGCGCCGGCGGCCGCGCCCGCTATTTCGATGCCGCCCGCCTGCCCGGTCCGGCGCATCCCTGGCGCCTGTCGGCCTGGGCCAGGGAATTGCGGGAGGCCGCGCGCACCGTGGAGCATCCGTTTCAGGCCGGCCTGTTGCAGCAGGCATGGGCATCCCGCGCCCAGCGAGCACTTTCCCGCTACACTCGGCGCTCATGAGCACCGCACCGTCGTCGCCATCCACGCCGAGACCCAGTGTCATACAACTCTCGATCAAGGAGAAGGCGGCCTTGTACGCGGCCTACATCCCCCTGTTCGCCGACGGTGGCATCTTCATCCCCTCCACCCGCGAATACCGCCTGGGCGATGACGTCTATGTGCTGCTCAGCCTGCCCGACGACCCGCAGCGCTATCCCGTGGCCGGCAAGGTGGCCTGGGTGACACCGGCCAAGGCGGCCGGCGGCCGCACGCAAGGCGTGGGCATCCGCTTTCCCTCCGACGAGAAATCGCGCCAGCTCAAGGCCAAGATCGAGGATATCCTGGGCGCGCACCTGGCCTCGGACCGGCCCACCCAGACCATCTGAGCCGGCCGGCAGTGGCCGCGGCCGGCACCATCCCGCATCCGGGATGCCCCACAACACCATGTTCACCGATTCCCACTGCCACCTCACTTTCCCCGAGCTGCAAGGCAACATCCCGGCGGTGCTGCAGGCGATGGCCGAGGCCCGTGTCGACCGCGCGCTGACCATCTGCTGCACCATCGAGGAGTTCGAGGCGGTGCACGGCCTGGCCATGGCTCACGAGGGCCTGTGGGCGACCGTGGGCGTGCATCCCGACAACGAGGATGTGCACGAGCCCGGTGTGGACGAACTGCTGGCCCTGGCCAGCCGCCCGCGCGTCATCGGCATTGGCGAAACCGGGCTGGACTACTACCGCCTGAACGGCCGCACGGTGGAAGACATGGCATGGCAGCGCGAGCGCTTCCGGGTTCACATCGAAGCGGCGCGGCGCGCCGACCTGCCGGTCGTCGTGCACACCCGCAGTGCCTCGGACGACACGCTGGCCATGCTGCGCCGGCATGGGGGTTTCATCGCCGGTGAGGACCCGCTTGAGGGGCTGCCCGTGCTGCGCGGCGTGCTCCACTGCTTCACCGAGACGCAGGCGGTGGCCCGGGCCGCACTGGACCTCGGTTTCTACATTTCGTTTTCCGGCATCGTGACCTTCCGCAACGCCGCCGACCTGCGGGAGGTGGTGCGGCTGGTGCCGATGGACCGTCTGCTGATCGAGACCGACAGCCCCTACCTCGCCCCGGTGCCGTACCGGGGCAAGACCAATTCGCCCGCCCTGGTGCCCCACGTGGCCGCCTGCATTGCCGAGGTCAAAGGGATCCCGGTGGAGGCGGTGGCCGAGATCACCAGCCGCAATTTCGACCAGCTTTTCCGCCCCTCACAGCGGCACTGAGACTTGATGATCAACATGAAGTTTCTTAAAAAGCATATTGTTTTTTATGCTTTTTTCTGCTGCATGACGTCGCTTTTCGCCGACGACGCCAGGATCTTGTTCCAGGCGGCGGTCCGCGACGACGAATCGGCGGTCGTCGCGCTGGCACTGCGTGGGGCCGACCTGAACAGCCGCAACGACAAGGGGGAGCACGCGCTGCTGGTGGCGATCCGGCAGGGCTCTCGCAAGGTGGCCGACTTCCTGGTCCGGCAGAACGTGGTCGATGTCAATGCCAAGAGCCTGGTCGGGGAAACGCCACTCATGCTGGCGGCGATCGGTGGCGATCTGGAGCTGGCGCGCCGGCTGATTGTCCACCGCAAGGCCGAGGTCAACCAGCCGGGGTGGACGGCACTGCATTACGCGGCCAGCAGCAAGTCCCCCGCCAGCGTCGACATGGTGCACCTGCTGCTTGAGCATCACGCCTACATCGACGCCGAGTCGCCCAACCGGACCACGCCGCTGATGATGGCGGCCCAATACGGGCTGCCCGAGGTGGTGACGCTGCTGCTGGACCAGGGCGCCGACCCCTCCCTCAGGAACGACAAGGGTCTGACCGCGATCGATTTCGCCCGCATCGCCCGCCGCGAGGCCGACGCCGAGCGGATCGCGGCCGCCATCCGGGCGCGCCAGCCGGCAGGCCGCTGGTAAGGGAAGGGCGGTCATGTCCGGCGCGTGGCAACGCTGGCATTTTTCGTCGTGAGTAGGTGTAACCCACATGTTGGCGACCCTTCGGGTGCCTGACAATCGCACGGGTCCACTTAGCAGAGAAAGAGGAGCGTTCCGTGGCTATTGCCAGTCAGAAAAACTTTTACTCCGGCCTGATGTTCATCGCCGCTGGCGGTGGCTTCTCCCTGGGGGCCCGGGAATACGAAATCGGCGAGGCGGCCCGCATGGGGCCCGGCTACTTTCCGTTCATGCTGGGCATCCTGCTGGCGATTCTCGGGCTGATCATCACGATCAACGCCTTTCGCTCAGGCACCCCCGATGGTGATCCGGTGGGCGCTTTTGCCTGGCGTCCGCTGCTGTTCATCCTGGGGGCCAACCTGGCTTTCGGGGCGCTGATGGTCGGCGTGCCGGCCCTGGGCATCCCCCAGTTCGGCCTGATCGTGGGCATCTATGGCCTGGTCATCATCGCCAGCATGGCGCGCCCGGGCTTCAGCATCAAGGAGAGCATCGTCCTGGCCACGGCGCTGGCCGTGGGTTGCTATGTCGCCTTCGTCTACCTGCTCAGCCTGCAGTTCCCGGTGTGGCCTGCCTTTTTGAACAACTGATCCCCGGGGCCTAGACATCATGGAACTGTTTGACAATCTGGCCCTGGGGTTCGGGGTCGCCTTCACTTTCCAGAACCTGCTGTACGCGCTGCTCGGCTGCCTGCTCGGCACGCTGATCGGGGTGCTGCCCGGGCTCGGTCCGGTGCCCACCATCGCCATGCTGCTGCCGATCACCTACGGCCTGCCGCCGGTGTCGGCGCTCATCATGCTGGCCGGCATCTACTACGGTGCGCAGTACGGCGGATCGACCACCGCCATCCTGGTGAACCTGCCCGGTGAGTCGTCCTCGGTGGTCACCGTCATTGACGGCTACCAGATGGCGCGCAAGGGCAGGGCGGGGCCCGCGCTGGCCGCGGCCGGCATCGGCTCGTTCATCGCCGGCTGTTTCGGCACGCTGGTCATCGCCGGTTTCGCGCCGCCGCTGACCGAGGTGGCACTGAAGTTCGGTCCGGCCGAGTACTTCTCGCTCATGGTCCTTGGCCTGATCGGTGCCGTGGTGCTGGCCTCGGGCTCGCTGCTCAAGGCGCTGGCCATGATCCTGCTGGGCCTGCTGTTCGGCATGGTCGGCACCGACGTGAACTCGGGCGTGGCGCGCTACAGCTTCGATATCCCGGAGCTGACCGATGGCATCAGCTTCATCGCCATCGCCATGGGCGTGTTCGGCTACGGCGAGATCATCTCCAACCTGTCCAAATCCGAGGAAGAGCGCGAGGTCTTCACCGCCAAGGTCACGGGCCTCATGCCCACGGCGCAGGACTTCAAGCGCATGCTGCCGGCCATCATGCGCGGTACGGCGTTGGGTTCGTCGCTGGGCATTTTGCCGGGCGGCGGCGCACTGCTGTCGTCCTTCGCGGCCTACACGATCGAGAAGAAGACCAAGCTGCGCCCCGGCGAAGTGCCGTTCGGCCAGGGCAACATCCGTGGCGTGGCGGCACCCGAGTCGGCCAACAACGCGGGCTCGCAGACCTCGTTCATCCCGCTGCTGACGCTGGGCATCCCGCCCAACGCCGTGATGGCGCTGATGGTGGGGGCCATGACCATCCACAACATCCAGCCCGGCCCGCAGGTGATGACCAGCAACCCCGAGCTGTTCTGGGGCCTGATCGCCTCGATGTGGATCGGCAACCTGATGCTGATCGTGCTGAACCTGCCCATGATCGGGCTGTGGATCAAGCTGCTGACCGTGCCCTACCGCTGGCTGTTCCCGGCCATCGTGCTGTTCTGTGCCGTCGGCGTGTACTCGACCAACAACAACACCTTCGACATCTGGATGGTGGCCATTTTCGGCTTCATCGGCTACATCTTCATCAAGCTCGGCTGCGAGCCGGCGCCCCTGCTGCTGGGCCTGATCCTGGGCCCGATGATGGAGGAGTACCTGCGCCGCGCGCTGCTGATTTCGCGCGGTGACTGGGCGGTCTTCGTCACGCGTCCGATCTCGGCGGGCCTGCTGGCGGTTGCCACCCTGTTGCTGGTCATCGTGGTGATGCCTTCCATCAAGAAAAAACGCGAAGAAGCCTTCGTCGAGGACTGAACGC
>NZ_JAQVEJ010000197.1 GCF_028698005.1 Hydrogenophaga sp. | reverse complement strand
CGGCAGCAAGCTGGCGCAAGCGCTGCAGCACGGCGTCGCGCGGGCCGGCGTGGGCGATGCGCCCGCCGTGCAGGACCACCAGCTGGTCAGCCACCGCCAGGGCAGCGGGCCGGTGGCTGATGATGACCACCGTCTGCCCGCTCTGCTTCATGTGCTGGACGGCCTGCTGCAGGGCGGCTTCGCCGACGTCGTCCAAATTGGCATTGGGCTCGTCGAGCACCAGGATGGGGGGGCTGCCGTACATGGCGCGTGCCAGGGCCACGCGCTGGCGCTGGCCGCCCGAGAGCAGACCGCCCGATTCACCCACCGGGGTGTCGTAACCCCTGGGCAGGCGCAAGATCATGTCGTGCAGGCCGGCGGCCTGTGCCGCCTTGACCACCTGTTCGGGGTCGATCTTGCCCAGGCGGGCAATGTTTTCGGCAATGGTGCCGCGAAACAGCTCGATGTCTTGTGGCAAGTAGCCAAACACGGGGGCCAGCTGTTCGCGTTGCCATTGGCCAATGGGGGTGCCGTCCACCAGCACCTGCCCCTGGGCAGCGGGCCAGATACCCAGCATGACGCGGGCCAGGGTGGACTTGCCCGAGCCGGACGGCCCCATGACCACGGTGACGGTGCCGGGTTCAAGCTCAAGATCGATGTCCTGCAGGATGGGTTCGGCGCGCCCGGCAGCCTCGGCACGCACCTGTTGCAGCTGCATGCGACCCGACGGATGGGCGGGCGGAACCGACGGAAGGTGGGCAGGATGCTGGGCCAGCAGCTCTTCAAGCCGGCCGAAGGCGGCACGCACGCCGTCAAACTGGCGCCAGGTGCCGACCAGCTGGTCAATGGGGGCCAGCGCACGGGTCATGAGCACGTTGCCCGCAATCATGGCACCGGCACTGAGCTGGCCGTCAATGACCAGCAAGGCTCCCACCCCCAGCGAGAGTGACTGTTGTGCATAGCGCAGCCATTTGCTGACTGCGGCCATGGACATGCTGGCGCCCTGGCTGGATTCAGCGTCTGCCAGGGCTTGCTGGTGGCGCTGCAGCCAGCGTTGGCGCAGGGGGGCAGACAGGCCCATGGGTTCAATGGCTTCGAGGTTGCGCAACTTGCCCGTGAGGAACTGGGTGGCTGCCTGCTGCGATTCACGGGCCTGGGCGGCGGGCTTTTTGGTGCGGCGCAGGCTGTACCACAGCAGCAGGGCCTGAAGCACGGCAAACCCGATGGAGACCAGGCCCAGGACCGGGTGCAGCAGGAACAGAACCGCGATGTAGATGGGTGTCCAGGGCGTGTCGAAGAAAGCGAACACGCCATTGCCGGTGATGAACTGGCGGATTTCCAGCAGATCACTCAGGGCGCGGGCGTTGCGGTCACGGGTGCGCGACAGGTTGGCGTCAAAGATGGCGTGGAACACCCTGGAGCCGAGCAGACGGTCCATGACGACGCCGGTGCGCACCAGCAGGCGCGAGCGCAACCATTCAGAGGTGCCCAGCGCACCAAAAAGGAAAAGGGTGATGAGCGAGACCACCAGCAGCGTCAGTTCGTTGCGGCTGAGCAGCACGCGGTCGTAGACCTGCAGCATGTACAGGGTGGGCGCGAGCATCAGCAGGTTGGCCACGGCACTGAGGAGCCCCACCACCAGAAACTGGCGGCGAAATGCCCACAGGGTCTGGCGCAGTTCACTGCGCGCCATGAAGGAGGGTGTTTTCATGATGCTTGTTGGGCGGGGCGTGCGCTGAGCGCGGGGTTGGACTGGGCCGCCGGAGTGTTGGCGTTCTGCAGGGCACGCAGCACGTCGTCGCGCGGGCCGAAGGCCACCTGCTGTCCGTCGCGCAGCACCAGCATCTTGTTGACCACGCCCAGCACGTTGGTGCGGTGGGTCATGACCACCAGGACCGCCCCGCGCTGACGGGCAGCGGCCAAGGCACGGACCAGGGCCTGGTCTCCGGTTTCATCCAGGCTGGCGTTGGGTTCGTCAAGGACGATGAGCACCGGATCACCGTACAAAGCGCGCGCCAGCGCGACGCGCTGGCGCTGGCCACCCGACAGCACCATGCCATCGGCACCCAGCGGCGTGTCCAGCCCCTGGGGCAGGCCGTCAATGAGTGGCTGCAAACCCACGGTCTCGATCACCGTCTGGAGCTTGACGGGGTCGGGCTCGCCAAAGCGGCAGATGTTGTCGAGCAGGCTGCCATCGGTCAGTTCCACCCCCTGCGGCAGGTAGCCGATGTGCGGGCCCAGCTCGGTCTTGTCCCAGCTGAACACGTCGGCACCGTCGAGTCGCACCTTGCCCTGCAAGGCAGGCCACAGACCCACCAGCAGGCGGGCCAGGGTGGTCTTGCCCGAGGCCGATGGCCCCACGACGGCCAGGCCGTCACCGGCTTCCAGCGAAAACTGCAGTCCCTTGAGAATGGTCTGGGCACCTGGCCCGGCACCGGGACCGCCAGGCGCAGCCGCCACCAGCGTCTCGACCGACAGGCGTGCCTTGGGGGCAGGCAAAGACATGGCGGGCTGGGCAGCCGGCACGTCTGACAGCAGACTGTTCAAACGGCGCCAGGACTCACGCACGGTCACCAGCGAGCGCCACTGGGTGATGGCCTGGACGAAAGGCCCCAGGATACGGCCGGCCAGCACGGAGGCCACGATCATCATGGCCGGGCCGCCCGGGAGCGCGTCTTCCAGCACCAGCCAGGCGCCAATGCCCAGCATGGCTGACCCCAGGGTCAGCTGCAGCACCTTGGAGGCGGTCTGAAAGGCTGCGGCACGTTCAGACGCCGTGGCCTGCTGCTTGAGCATTTCGCCCTGCCGTTCGAGCCAGCGCTTGTGCACGTCCGGCAACATGCCCAGGGCGGCGACCACTTCGGTGTTGCGCAGGGAGTTGTCGGCAAATTGCTGGGCCTCGATGCCTGCGCGGTTGGCCTGCGCCAACGCGGGTTGTGTGCCCCGTTCGTTGGAATAGGCCAGCAGGGTCTGCAGCAGTGCCGCACCGAGCGCGACACCGCCCATCAAGGGGTGCAACAGGAACAGCAGCAGCAGGAACACCACGGCCACCGGCGATTCGATGACCGCCTGGATAAAAGGGCTGTGCACAAAGTCGCGCAGTTGCTGCCAGTCCCGCATGGGCTGAACGCCGGTACCCCCCGGGTGCCGCAGGTTGACGGCATAGGTGGCACTGAAGATGCGGGGGATCATGATGGCGTCCCACCCGCGCGCCATTTGCTGCAGCACCCCGCCTTGTGCCCAGTGCAGCAGCTCCATGATGCCCAGCATGAACAGGGTGATGATGGTCAGGGACCCCAGGGTGGTGTGGCTGCGGCTGTCGACCACGCGGCCGTACACCTCAAACATGTAGAAGGTGGGCACCAGCATGAGCAAGGCAGCCACGATGCCAAAGAAAAGCGCCTTGCGCCAGGGCTTGCGCAAGGCCTCAAGCGACAGGCGCAGTTCAGAAGGGGTGGAAGCAGAGGCAGGAGCGGTCATACGGGCTCGGAGATGTGTAGGTAGTCCGGCATGGCGACTGGCTGGTGGGGCGGCGGCAAAGGCTCGGCTTGCAGTGAAAAACGCAGACTGAAGCGGCCATCTGCCTGCCGCACCATGACGATGGAACGAAGTTTCTGGTTGGCAAAGGCCTGCAATTGCGCCGGGGTGAGCCCCAGGTCGAAGTGAAGCCGCCCTTCCATGGTGTAGAGGGACAAGCGCCCGTCCTTGATGGTGAGGGTGTGGGAATCAAAGTAGACCGGACAGTCATCGCCAAACTGCAGCCGGGGCAGCGGTGAACCTGCCGGGTAGCGGTCGGCCCGGAACGGGCTGCGCGGATGCTGGTACACCACCCGCGCGGCACGGCTGACCGCATAGATGGCATTGCAGATCATCTGCGAACCCATGCCCGGAAAGTCCTTGCGCAACTGGTGGTAAACCATGTGGTGCAGGGCGACCCGATTCCAGCAGCGGGTCTGGCTGACCTGTGGCGTGATGGCGTTGCAAAGCCGGGCAAAGGCCTGCTGCAACTGACCCAATGCCGCAGCCTGGGCCTCGTTGGCATTGAGCTGGAAGGCCGCGACAAAATTCATATAGGAATTCTACCGCACACCCTTGGCGATGATCCGGCTGCTGGCCGGCGCACCGCTGTGCGGCCGATCAGTTCTGCGGTTCGCGCACGGACACGAGGGCCAGATCCTCTGGCGCCAGGACGCCCGCATTGAAACGCAGCCGCAGGAAGGCAAGCAGGTAGTTGTAACGCGCGCTGGCCAGCTCACGCTCGGCAGCAATGAGTCGCTCGCGGGCATTGAGCACGTCGAGGTTGGTTCTGAACCCGGCAGCCATGCTCTTGGCCGTGGCTTCGACACCGACCCGGCTGGACTCCACCGCCTGCATCAGTGCCTGTGCACGCTGAGAGAAGCTTTGAACCAGACGGTGCTGCTGATTCAGATCCTGAAAGATCTGGTCACGCAATCCGTCAAATTCGGCCTGCGCCTGCACCAGGCGTGCGGCCGCCTGACGCGCACGCGCGCTGGTCGCCCCACCCTCGAAGATGGGGATCGTCAACTGAAGACCGATGTAGCGATCGGAGCTGCGATTGGTACGGAAGCCGTTTTCAAGCAGGCTGGTGGCACTGGCAGATGAGGACAGGCTGGTGCCGTCAGACCGGACGTTGCTGGTGGACTCGATGGGGTTGGACGAGCCGCCTTCGACCCTGGTGTTGTCCTCGGTGTCGCTGACCGATTCGAAACGGGTGTCGCGCGTGTTGGAGGAGCTGTTGGCGGTGTCGA
>NZ_JAQVEJ010000196.1 GCF_028698005.1 Hydrogenophaga sp. | reverse complement strand
GTGACGCCCGCTCATGCTACGGTTGGCACCCGCGTCAACGCCATCGTGCGCGGCAAGGCCGTGCCCATGGAAGTGAGCGCGACGCCTTTCGTGCCCAACCGCTATGTCCGGGGCTAAGGCCCTACCCCTTGATTACCCATTTCCCACCTGGAGCCCACCATGACCACCAAGTACACCGAAGACCACGAATGGATCCGCGTCGAGGGCGACACCGCCACGGTCGGTATCACGGCCCATGCGCAGGATGCGCTGGGTGACGTGGTGTTCGTCGATCTGCCCGAAGTGGGCAAGACCTATGCCCAGAAGGACGTGGCCGGCGTCGTCGAGTCCGTCAAGGCCGCAGCCGACGTGTACATGCCCGTCAGTGGCGAGATCACCGAAGTGAACGAAGCCCTGCGTGATGACCCCTCGCTGGCCAACAGCGACCCGCTGGGTGCCGGCTGGTTTTTCAAAGTCAAGCTGAGCGAGCCGGCCCAGCTCGATGCCTTGCTCGACGCCTCGGCCTACGACGACTTCGCCAAGAACGCCTGACCCACCCCGACCCGCAGCGAGCCCGGCCATGCTGATGCCCTCCAACGCCCCCCTGGGCGAACTCGAAAACCCGTCGGAATTCATTGCCCGCCACATCGGTGTCAGCGCAACCGATGAAGCCCACATGCTCTCCGTCATCGGCGAGGCTTCGCGCCGTGCACTGATCGAGGGCATCGTGCCGCGTTCCATTGCGCGCGGCCAGGGCATGCAACTGCCCCCGGCCACCACGGAAGCTGCCGCACTGGCCGAACTCAAGGCCATTGCGCAGAAGAACCGGCTGCTCAAGAGCTTCATCGGCCAGGGCTACTACGGCACGCACACACCGGGTGTCATCCTGCGCAACGTGCTGGAAAACCCGGCCTGGTACACCGCCTACACGCCCTACCAGGCCGAGATTTCGCAGGGCCGCATGGAGGCGCTGATCAACTTCCAGACCATGGTGTGCGACCTCACGGCGATGCCGATCGCCAATGCCTCCATGCTGGACGAGGCCACCGCCGCGGCCGAGGCGATGACGCTGGCGCGCCGCACGGTCAAGAGTGCCTCCAACGTGTTCGTGGTGGCCGGCGACTGCCACCCGCAGACGATCGAGGTCATCCGCACGCGTGCCAAACCGCTGGGTATCGAGGTGGTGCTGGCCAACTCGGCCCAGGAATGGGAAGAGCGGCTGGCGGATGACCACTTTGCGGTGCTCGCGCAGTACCCCGCCACCAGCGGCCGCATCGATGACCTGCGCGCCGATGTGGAGAAGGTGCATGCGAAGCAGGCCGCCTTCATCGTGGCCGCCGACCTGCTGGCCCTCACGCTGATCGTGCCGCCGGGCGAGTTCGGTGCCGATATCGTGGTGGGGACCACGCAGCGCTTTGGCATGCCCATGGGCGCGGGCGGCCCGCACGCGGCCTACCTGGCCTGCCGCGACGAGTACAAACGCTCCATGCCGGGTCGTCTGGTGGGCGTGAGCGTGGACGCGCACGGCAACCCCGCCTACCGGCTGGCGCTGCAGACGCGCGAGCAGCACATCCGCCGCGAGAAGGCCACCTCCAACATTTGCACGGCCCAGGTGCTGCCGGCCGTGATTGCCAGCATGTACGCGGTCTACCATGGGCCGCAGGGCCTCAAGCGCATCGCGCAACGCGTGGCCAGCTACACGGCGATCCTGGCGCAGGGGCTGGAGCAGCTGGGCTGGCAGGCGCGCACCGGACAGGGTGCTTTCGACACCCTTTCGCTGCACACCGGCGCAGCCACGCAGGCGCTGGTGGCCAAGGGCCTGGAACTGGGTGCCAACCTGCGCGTGTACTTCGACGAGTACATCTGCATCTCGCTGGACGAGACCACGACGCGCGACGACCTGCAACTGCTGTGGACCATCTTCGCCAAGCCAGGGCAGACGGTGCCGGACGTCGCAAACTTCGAGAAGGGCGTGGAGCCGCTGATCCCGCAGACGCTGCGCCGCACCAGTGCGTATCTCACGCATCCGGTGTTCAACAGCCATCACAGCGAAACCGGCATGCTGCGCTACATCCGCGCCCTGTCGGACAAGGACCTGGCGCTGGACCGCAGCATGATTCCGCTGGGTTCGTGCACCATGAAGCTCAACGCCACCAGCGAGATGATTCCCATCACCTGGCCGGAATTCGCCAACATGCACCCGTTCGCCCCGGCCGACCAGCGGCAGGGCTACCGCGAACTGGACGAACAGTTGCGCGCCTGGCTGTGCCAGGCCACGGGCTACGCCGGCGTCAGCCTGCAGCCCAACGCCGGATCGCAGGGCGAGTACGCCGGCCTGCTGGCCATCAAGGCCTGGCATGAAAGCCGTGGCGAGGGCCACCGCAACATCTGCCTGATCCCCTCGTCGGCGCACGGCACCAACCCGGCCTCGGCCCAGATGGCCGGGCTGCAGGTCGTGGTCACCCAGTGCGACGAGAATGGGAACGTGGACATGGCCGACCTGCAGGCCAGGTGCGAGCAGCACAGCGCCAACCTGGCCGCGGTGATGATCACCTACCCCTCCACGCACGGCGTGTTCGAGACCACCGTGCGGGAGCTGTGCGAGCTGGTCCACCGCCACGGCGGCCGCGTGTACGTGGACGGCGCCAACATGAACGCGCTGGTGGGCGTGGCCGCACCGGGCGAGTTCGGCGGCGACGTGAGCCACCTGAACCTGCACAAGACCTTCTGCATCCCGCACGGCGGCGGCGGCCCCGGCGTCGGCCCGGTGTGCGTGGTCGAGGACCTCGTGCCCTTCCTGCCCGGCCATGCCACGGGTGGCGTGAGCAGCGGCGTGGGCGCGATCTCCGCGGCCCCGCTGGGCAACGCCGCCGTGCTGCCGATCTCCTGGATGTACATCCGGATGATGGGCGCCGAAGGCCTGACGCATGCGACCGAGGTCGCCATCCTGTCGGCCAACTACATCAGCCAGCGGCTGGCCGGACACTACCCCACCCTGTACGCGAGCGCCAACGGACACGTCGCGCACGAGTGCATCCTGGACCTGCGCGGCTTCAAGGAAACGAGCGGCGTGATGGCCGAGGACGTGGCCAAGCGCCTGATGGACTACGGCTTCCACGCGCCGACGCTGAGCTTCCCCGTCGCCAACACGCTGATGGTCGAGCCCACCGAGAGCGAGACACTGGCCGAGCTGGACCGCTTCATCGACGCCATGATCGCCATCCGCGAGGAAATCCGGCTCGTCGAGAACGGCACCTGGCCGCGCGACGACAACCCGCTCAAGAACGCCCCGCATACCGCGGCCAGCGTGCTCAAGAGCGAGTGGAACCACCCCTACTCGCGCGAGGTGGCGGCCGCGGCGGCGGCGAACCCGGTCAACACCAAATACTGGCCGTCGGTGGGTCGTGTCGACAACGTCTACGGCGACCGGAACCTGTTCTGCAGCTGCGTGCCGGTCTCGGAACTGGCCTGAGCCTGGCTTCGGTTGTTGCGGCCGGCCGGCGTGCCGGTCGCATTCGACACGCCGTGCGGTCAGGCAATCCGGGCGCATCAGGCTGGCCGCTGCCTGAGCCACATCTTCCGCGACAATCCAGTCCATGACCGCCGCTTTCCCGGTGCTGAGCCTCATCCCGCCGATGACGCAGCTCAACACCCCCTACCCGTCCACCGCCTACCTGACCGGCTTCCTGCGCTCGCGCGGCATCGAGGCTGCACAGGCCGACATCGCCCTCGCGCTGGTGCTGCGCCTGTTCACGCCCGGCGGGCTTGACGACGTCCGTGCCTGCGCCGACGCATTGCCCGAATCGCGGCGCAGCGCGAGCGTGCACGCCTTCCTGGACCAGTTCGCGGCCTACCGCGGCACCATCACGCCGGTGATCCGCTTTCTGCAAGGCACGGACTCGACCCTGGCCCACCGCATTGCCGCGCGCGGGCTGCTGCCCGAAGGGCCGCGCTTCGCGCCGCTGGATGTCTATGCCGAGACCGACCTCGGGGACAGCAACGAGGACCCGCTGGCCTGGGCCTTCGGCGCGCTGGGCACGCACGACAGGGCGCGTCACCTGGCCACGCTGTACCTCAATGATCTGGCCGACGTGATCCGCGATGCGGTGGATGGGCGCTTCGAGTTCGTGCGCTACGCCGAATCGCTGGCCAGCAGCCAGCCGAGCTTCGATCCACTGGCCCAGGCCCTGGCCGCGCCGCCGACACTCATCGACGAGTACCTGCGCGAACTCACGCTGGAGGCAGTGGAGCGCCATCAGCCCTCACTGGTGCTGCTGTCGGTGCCCTTCCCCGGTGCCGTCTATGCCGCCCTGCGCATGGGCCAGACCATCAAGGCCGCGCATCCCGACGTGCGCATCGCCCTGGGCGGCGGTTTCGTCAACACCGAACTGCGCGAACTGGACGAGCCGCGGGTGTTCGACTTCGTCGACTACGTGACGCTGGATGGGGGCGAGCGCCCGGTGCTGTCACTGATCGAGCACCTCCGGGGCCAGCGCGGCCCGCAACGCCTGTGTCGCACCTTCGTGCGCGAGGAAGGCCGCGTGCGCTACGTCAATCTGGCCGAGCCGGACATCCCATTCGAGGACATCGGCACCCCGACCTGGGACGGCCTGCCGATCGAGCGCTACCTGAGCCTGCTGGACATGCTCAACCCCATGCACCGGCTCTGGAGCGACGGCCGCTGGAACAAGCTGACCATTGCCCACGGCTGCTACTGGAAAAAGTGCAGCTTCTGCGATGTGGGCCTGGACTACATCGGCCGCTACGAGACGGCCTCGGCTCGCACGCTGGTCGACCGCATCGAGCGCATCGTCGAGGA
>NZ_JAQVEJ010000038.1 GCF_028698005.1 Hydrogenophaga sp. | reverse complement strand
AAGGCGGCGGCTCTACGCGAAACGGGCGCGATTCCAAGCCCAAGATGCTGGGTGTGAAGGCCTTTGGTGGTGAATTGGTGTCGGCCGGCTCGATCATCGTGCGCCAGCGTGGCACCAAGTTCCACCCCGGCACGAACGTGGGTGTGGGCCGTGACCACACGCTGTTTGCCACGGCCGATGGCCGCGTGAATTTCGCCGTCAAGGGTGAACTCAACCGCCACGTGGTCAGCATCACCCCGGTCTGAGGGGGGGCTCGCGGGCCTGGCGCCTGGGCGCCCGGGTTTGCGGCACACTGGCGGGATGGCAGCATCCCATGAAAAGGCCCGCCGACGCGGGCCTTTTTCGTTGGTATTTTTGACAGTACGGGGAACCGATCATGAAGTTTGTGGACGAGGCCACGATCGATGTCGCCGCCGGCGATGGCGGCAACGGCTGCGCGTCGTTCCGGCATGAGAAGTACAAGGAATTTGGCGGACCTGACGGGGGTGATGGCGGTCGCGGCGGGCATGTGCTGGCCGTGGCAGACCCCAGCCTGAATACGTTGGTCGATTTTCGCTACACCCGTCGATTCGAGGCCAGGCGTGGCGAGCACGGCAAGGGCTCGGACATGTTCGGCGTCAAGGGCGACGACATCACGCTGCGCATGCCGGTGGGAACGGTGATCTCGGATGCCGACACCGGCGAGGTCCTGTTTGAATTGCTGGTGCCCGGCGAGCAGGTGACCCTGGCCAAGGGTGGCGACGGCGGTTTCGGCAATCTGCACTACAAAAGCTCGACCAACCGGGCGCCGCGCCAGAAGACACCGGGTTGGCCCGGTGAGCGCCGCACGCTCCGGCTCGAACTCAAGGTGCTGGCCGACGTGGGCCTGCTGGGCATGCCCAATGCCGGCAAGTCGACGCTGATCGCGGCGATTTCCAATGCGCGGCCCAAGATTGCCGATTACCCGTTCACGACGCTGTACCCCAACCTGGGCGTGGTCCGGGTGGGGCCGGAAAAAAGTTTCGTGGTGGCCGATGTGCCGGGCCTGATCGAGGGTGCTTCCGAGGGCGCCGGCCTGGGGCACCAGTTTCTTCGGCACCTGCAGCGCACCAGGCTGCTGCTGCACCTGGTGGACGTGGCGCCGTTCGACGAGGGTGTGGATCCGGTCCAGCAGGCCAGGGCGATCGTCGCGGAACTCAAGAAATTCGATCCCGAACTGCATGCCAAGCCCCGCTGGCTGGTGCTCAACAAGCTGGACATGGTGCCGGCCGAGGAGCGCGAGGCCCGGGTGAAGGAGATCGTCCGGCGCCTGCGCTACAAGGGGCCGGTGTTCGAGATTTCCGCGCTCACGCGTGAAGGCTGCGAACATCTGGTGCAAAAGGTCTACGAGCACATCGCCAAGGTGCACGAGGCGTCGCAGCCGCCCGAGGAGGTCGATCCGCGTTTTGCCGGCGACGTCCAGCAGCCGTGACGCCGCCGGTGGACCGGTTCATCTCCCATCACTGAGGGCACCTGCCGAGCAGGTGCCGTCGGACAGACATACGCATAGCACCCATGGTTTCCAAGGTATTGCAAGAAGCCCGCCGCATCGTGGTCAAGGTGGGCTCCAGCCTCGTCACCAACGAGGGGCGAGGGCTGGACGAGGCGGCGATCGGCGAATGGTGCAGGCAGCTGGCAGCACTGGTGCGCGGCGACGGCGGTGAGCGCCGCGAGGTGATCATGGTCTCCAGCGGTGCCATCGCCGAAGGCATGAAGCGCCTGGGCTGGCGCACCCGCCCGCAGGAAATCCATGAGTTGCAGGCCGCGGCCGCCGTGGGCCAGATGGGGCTGGTGCAGATGTACGAGAGCAAGCTGCGCGCGCTGGACATGCCCAGCGCGCAGGTGCTGCTCACGCACGCCGATCTGGCCGACCGGGAGCGCTACCTCAATGCGCGCTCGACGCTGCTGACGCTGCTGGGGCTGGGGGTGGTGCCGGTGATCAACGAGAACGATACCGTGGTCACCGACGAGATCAAGTTCGGCGACAACGACACCCTGGGCGCCCTGGTGGCGAATCTGGTGGAGGCCGACCTGCTCGTGATCCTGACCGATCAGAAGGGTCTGTACTCTGCCGATCCGCGCCGTGATCCCGACGCACAGTTCGTGCATGTGGCCCGTGCCGGCGATCCGGCGCTGGAAGCCATGGCCGGTGGTGCGGGGTCGAGCATCGGCAAGGGTGGCATGATCACCAAGATCCTGGCGGCCAAGCGCGCGGCGCGCTCCGGTGCCTCCACGGTGATCGCCTGGGGGCGCGAGCCCGACGTGCTGCTGCGTCTGTGCGCGGGCGAACCGATCGGTACCTGCCTCGTGGCGCAGACGGCCAAGCTGCAGGCGCGCAAGCAGTGGATGGCGGACCATCTGCAGCTGTCCGGCTCGGTCACGGTCGACGATGGCGCGGCGCGCAAGATCCTCCACGAGGGCAAGAGCCTGCTGCCGATCGGCATGACGCACGTCGAGGGCGAGTTCGCACGTGGCGACGTGATCGCGGTCAAGGACGCCAATGGTGCGGAGATCGCACGCGGGCTGGCCAACTACGCCAGCCCGGAGGCGCGGCTGCTGTGCCGCCAGCCTTCGTCAGCGTTCAGCCGCCTGCTCGGTCATGCGACCGAGTCGTCGGAGATGATCCACCGCGACAACCTGGTGCTCACCAGAACCTGAGACCGGCTGCGCTCGGCATGTCCCCGTGCTGTCAGGAGCGTTGCGAGGCGGTTTGCGGGTCGGGGTCGAAACTGGCGCCCGGGGGCAACTCGATGCCCGAAGGGCGCAAGGGTGGCGCCGTTTGTTCGGCCGTCTGCCGCGGCTGGCGGTTGCCGCCCCGGAGGTAGCGGTTGCGGGTGTCCGGGCGGGGCAGGTAGCGCGCCAGCTCGGTCAGGGCCATTTCATAGACACCGCGCTTGAACTCGATGACCACGTCCAGGGGAACCCAGTAGTCGTTCCAGCGCCAGGCATCGAACTCCGGGTGGTTGGTGGCGCGCAGGTTCAGGTGCCAGTCCTGCGCCATCAGGCGCAACAGGTACCATATCTGTTTCTGGCCCCTGTAGTGACCGCGCGCCTCCCGGCGGATGAAACGGTCCGGCACTTCGTAGCGCAACCAGTCGCGGGTCCGGGCCACGATGGCCACGTGTTCCGGCTTGAGCCCGACCTCTTCGTGCAATTCCCGGTACATGGCCTGTTCGGGCGTTTCACCCCGGTCGATGCCACCTTGCGGGAACTGCCAGGAGTGGGAGCGTATGCGCTTGCCCCAGAACACCTGGTTTTTCTGGTTGAGCAGAATGATGCCGACATTCGGCCTGAAGCCTTCTCTGTCAAGCATAATCTTCCCCAATTTCTGTACTGACTTGATTATGCCTCGCGCTTGTCGGATTGCGTGAGAATCGGGCACCTTTCCCCGGGTGTGCGGGTAAATACCCATGCCACTCCCGGGGTGATGCCTCGTCGGTCACCCCCGTTTGCCAACCTGCTGCCGCCCGTGTGCGGCTTCCCTGTTCATGAAAGCCTCCCAGTTCCTGATCACCACCCTCAAGGAAGCGCCCGCCGATGCCGAGGTCGTCAGTCATCAGCTGATGACGCGCGCCGGCATGATCCGCAAATTGGGGGCGGGCATCTACAACTACATGCCCATGGGCCTGCGCGTGGTCCAGAAGGTCGAGCGCATCGTGCGCGAGGAAATGAACCGCGCCGGCGCCATCGAGATGACCATGCCGGTGGTGCAGCCGGCCGAGCTGTGGCAGGAAACCGGCCGCTTCGACGCGATGGGGCCGGAGCTGCTGCGCATCCGTGACCGGCATCAGCGCGACTTCGTGATCCAGCCCACCAGCGAGGAGGTGGTGACCGACGTGGCGCGCCAGGAGCTGCGCAGTTACAAACAACTGCCCAAGAACCTGTACCAGATCCAGACCAAGTTCCGCGACGAGCGCCGTCCGCGCTTCGGCCTGATGCGCGGTCGCGAGTTCATCATGAAGGACGCGTACAGCTTCGACCGCGACGAGGAGGGCGCCAAGGCCAGTTACCAGGTCATGGCCGCCGCCTACCGGCGCATTTTCGATCGCTTCGGCCTGCGTTACCGCGCGGTCGCCGCCGACAGCGGCGCCATTGGTGGCGACCTGTCGGAAGAGTTTCAGGTGATCGCTGCGACGGGCGAGGACGCCATCGTGTACTGTCCGGACAGCGATTACGCCGCCAACATCGAGAAGGCCGAGGCCCTGGCGCCGGCCGGCCCGCGCCCGGAGGCGACCCGGCCCATGAGCAAGACGCCAACGCCGGGCAAAAGCACCTGCCCCGAGGTGGCGGAGCTGCTGGGCGTACCGCTGTCGACCACGGTCAAGTCCCTGGTGCTGGCCACCGACGAGCTCAACGAGGCGGGCGAAGTCATCAAGAGTCAGGTCTGGCTGCTGCTGGTGCGCGGCGACCATGACATGAACGAGGTCAAGGTGGGCAAGGTGCCCGGCCTGAACAATGGTTTCCGCTTTGCCACGACGGCCGAAATCGAGGAGCACTTCGGCTGCAAGCCCGGCTACCTCGGCCCGATCGGTCTGAAGAAGCCGGTGAAGATCATCGCCGACCGCGAGGTCGCGGTGATGGCCGACTGGATCTGCGGTGCGAACGAGGCCGATTTCCATATCACCGGCGTCAACTGGGGGCGCGATCTGCCCGAGCCCGACGCCGTGGCCGACATCCGCAATGTGGTCGAGGGCGATGCGTCGCCCGACGGCAAAGGTGTGCTGGCCATCGAGCGCGGTATCGAGGTGGGCCACGTGTTCTATCTTGGCACCAAGTACAGCAAGGCCATGAACGCCACCTTCCTCGATGCGGATGGCAAGCCCCGCCACTTTGAGATGGGCTGCTACGGCATCGGCATCACGCGTCTGCCGGCCGCGGCGATCGAACAGAACCATGACGAGCGCGGCATCATCTGGCCCGACGCCATCGCACCGTTCACGGTGGTGGTGTGCCCGGTGGGGGCCGATCGCAGCGAGGCGGTGAAGGCCGCGGCCGATGAGATCTACCAGGGCCTGCTGGCCGCTGGCGTGGATGTCATCCTGGATGATCGTGGTGAGCGGCCGGGGGCCATGTTTGCCGACTGGGAGTTGATTGGCGTGCCGCACCGCATCACCGTGGGTGACCGCAGCCTGAAGGAAGGGCAGGTCGAGTACCAGCACCGTCGCGACACGGCGGCCATGCGGGTGCCGGTGTCCGAGGCCGTGGCCCATGTGCGGGGACGACTGAACGCCTGAGCAGCGGCCGCGCAGCACACCATGCATCGACGGGATTTGCTTCTGGCGATGACGGGCGGCCTGGTGGTGGGCACCTGTCCGGTACCTGCCCGGGCCGGTGGCCAGCTGGAGGAGCCGCTGGCCGATTCGGTGCGCGGTGCCTTGAGCGCGGCCATCGCCAACACCGCACCGCCGGTGCCCGAGTTCACCGACACCGACAAGCGCCTGGCCTACCTGCGCTGGCTGGGTGCGATGAGCGACCGTTTGCGGCGGCGCAAGCCCGATTTTCAGACCCGGGTCGAGTTCTTGCAGACCGTGTGGTACGAATCGCGGCGCGCAGGCCTGGACACCACCGTGGTGCTGGGGCTGATCCAGGTGGAGAGCGCTTTTCGCAAGTTCGCCATTTCGCGTGTCGGCGCCCGCGGATACATGCAGATCATGCCGTTCTGGTCACGGGTGATCGGCGACGGTGATCCCGGCAAACTGTTTCACATGCAGACCAACATCCGCTTTGGCTGCGTGATCCTGCGGCATTACCTGGAACGGGAGAAGGGCGACCTGTTCATGGCGCTGGGCCGCTACAACGGCAGCCGCGGGCGCAGTGAATACCCCAAGGCGGTGTTTGCCGCCGCCAACAACTGGATCCACCCGGACGCCTGACGACGCCGGGGGAGGCAGTCAGGCCTCGCCGGTGATGACCTGCTGCAGTTCGCCCGACTGGTACATCTCCATCATGATGTCGGAGCCACCGATGAACTCGCCGCGCACGTAGAGCTGCGGGATGGTCGGCCACTGGCTGTAGTCCTTGATGCCCTGGCGAATGCCGTCGTCTTCCAGCACGTTCACGGTCTTGAGTGTCTTGGGGTCGACACCACAGGCCTTGAGGATCTGCACGGCACGGCCCGAAAAGCCGCACATGGGAAAGCTCGCGCTGCCTTTCATGAAGAGCACGATGTCGTGGGACTTGACCAACTGGTCGATCTGGCTGTGAACGTCGCTCATGTGGGGAACCTGGGTGCAAGCGGGGAACAAAGGGGGTTACCGGTGGTGCCGGCCCGACAGGCGCATTATCGCCCCTCGGGCCACTGGCCACCGCTGCAGCGTTCGATGCCCGCGAGGTCGGTGTGGCTGCTGACATGGTCGAACCCGGCGCTGCCGAGCAGGGCACGTACCCGCGGCGCCTGGTCGTGGCCATGCTCGAGCAGCAGCCATCCGCCCGGGCGCAGTGCCCGGGTCGATTGGGCGATGATGGTGCGGATGTCGTCCAGACCATCGGGGCCGCTGACCAGCGCCGAGCCGGGTTCGTGGGCCAGCGCCGGCAGATGGGGGTCGGCCTCGGCGATGTACGGGGGATTGCTGACGATCAGCGCAAAGGTTTGCCCGGGCACGGCCTCCAGCCAGTGACCGGTCGCAAAGTGCACGCGCAGGCCCAGCGCCCGGGCATTGGCCTGCGCCACGGCCAGCGCGTCGGGGCTGGCGTCGCTGGCGGTGATGTCCAGACCGGGGCGCTGGTGGGCCAGGGCCAGGGCGATGGCGCCGCTGCCCGTGCCCAGGTCGATCACCCGGGGCTGCTCGCCAAGGCCCGGCAGCAGATCCAGGGCCCATTGCACCAGCGTTTCGGTGTCCGGCCGGGGCACCAGAACCCGGGCATCGACCTGCAGCGGCAAACCGAAAAACTCCTTTTGGCCCAGCAGGTAGGCCACGGGCTCACCGGCCAGACGGCGCGTCAGCAGGGCGGACCACACCGGCTGGACCGTCGCCGGCAGTTCGTCGCTGTCGTGCGCGATCAGCCAGGCGCGGTCGTGGGGTGGGCGATTCAGCGCGTGCAGCAGCAACGTCTGGGCATCGAGGCGGTCCAGCCCGGCAGCGCTGGCCTGTCTCAGGGCATCGGCCAGTGTCATGGGCGATACCCTGCCTTGGCTTCCAGCTCGGCCAGCATCTCGGTACCGCGCGCGACTTGCAGGGCATGGATGACTTCGCCGATGTCGCCGTCCATGGCCTGCGACAGCTTGTACAGCGTCAGGTTGATGCGGTGGTCGGTCAGACGCCCCTGTGGAAAGTTGTAGGTGCGGATGCGGTCGCTGCGGTCACCGCTGCCGACCAGCCCCTTGCGTGTCGCCGCTTCGGCAGCCGCGCGCTCGCTGCGCTCCTTTTCCTGCAGGCGCGCAGCCAGCACCTGCAGGGCCTTGGCCTTGTTGCTGTGCTGGCTGCGTCCGTCCTGGCACTCGGCGGTGATGCCGGTGGGCAGGTGGGTGATGCGCACGGCCGAGTCGGTTTTGTTGATGTGCTGGCCACCGGCACCGCTGGCGCGGAAGGTGTCGATGCGCAGGTCGGCCGGGTTGAGTTGGATGGCCTGGGCCTCGTCGGGCTCGGGCATGACGGCGACCGTCGCTGCGCTGGTGTGGATGCGGCCCTGGGCCTCGGTGGCGGGCACGCGCTGGACCCGGTGGCCGCCCGATTCGAAACGCAACTGGCCGTACACGCCCGGACCGTGACCGCGTCCGGCGATGCGCAGCACCACCTCCTTGTAGCCGCCCAGCTCGCTGGGCGATTCGCTCACGATCTCGGTGGTCCAGCCCTGGCGGTCGGCGTAGCGTGTGTACATGCGGGCCAGGTCGCCCGCGAACAGGGCCGATTCGTCGCCGCCGGTGCCGGCGCGGATCTCGACGAAGGCGGGCCGGTCGTCGTCCGGGTCGCGCGGCAGCAGCATCTGCTGCAACTCGGCTTCCAGGCGCTCCAGGTCCTGCCGGGCAACCTCGATTTCTTCCTTCGCGAGCTCGGCCATGTCGGGGTCGTCCAGCATCTGCTCGGCGGCCGCCAGATCGGCTTCGCGCTGCTCGAAGCGGTTGAACGCCTCGACCAGCGCTGTCGCGTCGGCGTGTTCGCGGCTGAGTGTGCGAAAGCGCTGCAGGTCGTCGATGACGTCGGGCGCGGACAGCAGTGCATCGAGCTCGTGCAGGCGGGCGCGCTGGCGCAGCAGGGTTTCGCGGACAAAGGGTTTCATGAAGGGGCGCGAAGGCGGACGGGCGTTGGGGGCCGCCGCGATGGCGGCGGACGGGGCCTGCCGGCGGGCGGCTAGGACTTCTGGCGCAGGAACAGGCGCGAGACCGTCTCGGCGGTGGCGGCGCGGGTTTCCTGGTCGCCGGAGCGCAACTCGGCCAGCGCGCCGTGCAGGATCTTCTGGGTCAGTCCGCGGGACAAGGCTTCCAGCACGGCGTCGACCGGCTCGCCCCTGGCCAGCAGCTTGCGGGCACGGGCGATCTCCATCTCGCGCCAGGCGTCGGCCTGCACGTTGAGCTGCTGGATGAGGGGGACAACGCCCTTGGCCGGATCGCGCTGGTCGAGCCAGTGCATGAAGCTGGAGACGCCGGCATCGATGATGACCTCGGCCTGGGCCACGGCAGCCTGCCGGCTGTCCTTGCCGGTCTGCACCACGGCGGCGAGGTCGTCGACGGTGTAGAGGAATACGTCGTCGAGCTTCTTGACCTCGGGCTCGATATCGCGCGGCACCGCCAGATCGACCATGAAGATGGGCCGGTGCTTGCGTTTCTTGAGGGCACGCTCGACAGCGCCCAGGCCGATGATGGGCAGGGTGCTGGCCGTGCAGCTGACGACGGCATCGAACTCGTGCAGACGCCCGGGGATATCGGCCAGGCGCATGGCCTCGGCACCGAAGCGCGTGGCGAGCTTTTCGCCGCGCTCGATCGTGCGGTTGGCGATCGCCATGTGCCGGGGCGTGCGGGCGGCAAAGTGCGTGGTGGCCAGCTCGATCATTTCGCCAGCGCCGACAAAGAGCACGCGGATGTCGCGCAGGTCCTCGAACAGCTGCGAGGCCAGGCGCACCGCGGCGGCCGTCATGCTGATCGAATGGGCACCGATTTCGGTCGAACTGCGCACCTGCTTGGCCACGGCGAAGGAGCGCTGGAACAGCTGGTGCAGGGTGGTGCCCAGCGCACCGGCCTCGTCGGCCGCGCGCACGGCGTCCTTCATCTGGCCCAGGATCTGCGCCTCGCCGAGCACCATGCTGTCGAGCCCGCTGGCGACGCGGAAGGCATGACGGGCGGCCTGGTCCTCGCGCAGGATGTAGGCGTGGTCACGCAGCACGTGGGAACCGACACCACCGGCATGGGCCAGCCACTCGATGGTCGGGTCCACGGCCGCCGGGTCGCCGGCGCCGTAGAGCTCGGTGCGATTGCAGGTGGACAGCAGTGTCGCCTCGGGCTGGCGGGGCAGGCTCTGGCGGTAGCGCTGCAGCGTTGGCTGGATCTGGTCGAGCGCGAATGCAAACCGGCCGCGCAGATCGAGCGGCGCGGTCTGGTGGTTGATGCCAAGTGTCCAGACTGCCATGTTGTAATTATAAAATTTCCTGCTCTTTCACGGGCTTGCCCCTGGTCAAACCGCCCCGATTCATGACGTTTCTGACTCTGGCCGGTCATCTGGCCAACTTTCTGGTACCGGCCGTCGTCATGGCGGTGATCCTGGCGCTCATGCCGCGCACCCTGCGCAAGGCCAGGGCTGGCCGCGGTGGATTCTGGCGCGAGGTGGGGTGGTCGAGCCTGGCCGGCACGCTGGTGCTGGTGGCCGGGCTGGTCTGGTTTGGCCGAGACGGCAAGATCGCCACCTATGCGGTGCTGGTACTGGTGCAGGGCACCCTGGCCTGGTACTGGCACGGGCGCGGCGCCCGCTGAAGGGGCGGGGTTCAGCTCCCGGCCGGGGAGAAGCGGCTCACCGCGTCGGTGATGATCCCGTCGGTGCCGAGTGCGATCAGCCGCTGCGCAGCCCATTCGTCGTTGACGGTGTAGCTCAGGGTGCGCATGCCCATGGCCCGTGCGTGCGCCACCAGGTCCGCATCCCACAGGGCGTGGTTGCACACCAGCGCCACGCAGCCGAGCGCGCGGGCATGGTCGAGGCAGCCTTCCCACAGAGTGTCGAGCAGCAGCGCGCGTGGCAGTTCGGGGGCGGATTCGCGTGCCGCCTTCAGCGCTTCGGGCTGGAATGAAGACAGCAGTGGCGGGAGGGCCTGCCCGCGCCACCAGTGGGCGGCCTGTTCGGCCACGACCCGACCTGTGATGTGCTCCTGCCCGGGTGTCGGCTTGATCTCGATGTTCAGACAGAAGCGGTTGGCGATGCAGAAGCGGGCGAGATTCTCCAGCGTGCACAGCGGTTCGCCGGCAAAGGCGCGCGAGTGCCAGCCACCGGCATCGAGCCGGGCAAGTTCGGACCAGGTGCGATCGCTGCCGACGCCTGTGCCGCTGGTGGTGCGCTCGAGCGTGGCGTCGTGCATCAGGAAGGGGACGCCGTCGGCACTGAGCTTGGCGTCGCACTCGAACATGCGGTAGCCATGCTGCGCGCCCACGCGGAAGGCGGCCAGCGTGTTCTCCGGTGCCAGCTTGCCGGCGCCCCGGTGGGCGATCCAGCGCGGATACGGCCAGGGTGGCCGGGATGTGTTGGTCATAGGCGCTTGCCCGTGGCATCGTCGAACCAGTGCACGTGGCCGGGGCGGGGTGCCACCCGGAGGGTCTGGCCGGGCTCCGGTGGCGATGCACCGGCCTCGATGCGCACGATGAGTGGCTCGCCGCCGAGGGAGGCGTAAATCAGGCGTTCGGCGCCCAGCAGTTCGGTGGTGTCCACCTGCACGTCCCACCCGTCGGTGCCCGCCGGCACGACGTCGAGGTGTTCGGGCCGGATGCCCAGCAGTGCGCCGGGCCGTCCGCCGGGTGCCTGCCTGAGCAGGTTCATGGGTGGCGAGCCGATGAAGCTGGCGACGAAGGTCGAGGCGGGTTTCTGGTAGACCTCCTCCGGCGGGCCGAACTGTTCCATGTTGCCGGCGTTCATCACGATCATGCGCTGGGCCAGCGTCATGGCCTCGACCTGGTCGTGCGTGACGAAGAGGCTGGTAATGCCCAGCTCGCGGTGCAGCTTCTGGATCTCGATGCGGGTCTGGGCGCGCAGCTTGGCGTCGAGGTTGGACAGCGGTTCGTCGAACAGGAACACCTGCGGCTGGCGCACGATGGCGCGGCCCATGGCCACGCGCTGGCGCTGGCCGCCGGAGAGCTCGCGCGGCTTGCGCTCCAGCAGGTGGCCCAGCTCCAGAATGCCGGCGGCTTTGTCCACACGTGCCCGGATCTCGTCCTTGGGCACCTTCGCGATCTTCAGACCATAGGCCATGTTGTCGAACACGCTCATGTGCGGGTACAGCGCATAGTTCTGGAACACCATGGCGATGTCGCGCTGGGCGGGTTCGAGCTGGTTGACCACACGGGAGCCGATGGCAATCTCGCCAGCGGTGATTTCCTCCAGACCGGCGACCATGCGCAGCAAGGTGGATTTGCCGCAACCCGAGGGACCGACGATGACGATGAACTCGCCGTCGGCGATGTCGGCGTTGACGCAGTGGATCACCTGGTTGGCCTTGGGCCCGTGGCCATAGCGCTTGACGACATTGCGCAGGGAGATGGATGCCATATGGTTATTTTTCCGTATCGACGAGACCCTTGACGAACCACTTCTGCATCAGGACGACGACCAGGGCGGGCGGCAGCATGGCCAGGATGGCCGTGGCCATGATGATGTTCCAGTCGTTGGCTGCCTCGCCGCCGGCGAGCATGCGCTTGATGCCGATCACCACCGGGTACATCTCCTCGGAGGTGGTCATCAGCAGCGGCCACAGGTACTGGTTCCAGCCGTAGATGAACTGGATCACGAACAGGGCGGCGATGGAGGTCCTGGACAGGGGGACCAGCACGTCCTTGAAAAAGCGCATCGGCCCGGCCCCGTCCACGCGGGCGGCCTCGACCAGTTCGTCGGGTACCGTGAGGAAGAACTGCCGGAACAGGAAGGTGGCGGTGGCCGAAGCGATCAGCGGCAGCGTCAGGCCGGCGTAGCTGTTGAGCATGCCCAGGTCGGCCACCACCTTGTAGGTCGGCAGGATGCGCACCTCCACCGGCAGCATCAGTGTCACGAAGATGGCCCAGAAGCACAGCATCTTGAACGGGAAGCGGAAGTAGACGATGGCAAAGGCCGACAGCAGCGAGATCGCGATCTTGCCGATGCTGATCACCATCGCCGTGACGAAGCTGACCCACATCATGCGTGCCACGGAGGTGTTGAAGCCCTGTTTGCTTTCGCCGAACAGCGCCGTCTCATAGGTGTGCACGAAGTTGTCGCCCGGCAGCAGCGGCATGGGGGCCTGCACGATGGCATCGGGCTGGTGCGTCGAGGCCACAAAGGCCAGGTAGATGGGAAAGGCCACGATCAGCACGCCCAGGATCATGACGGCGTGCGACAGGGCGGTGAGCCAGGGGCTGCGGTCGATCATGGCCATGGCCCCAGGTACGGCGCGCCGCCCGTCGTGCATGACGCACGGGCGCCGGCCCAGGCGTGAAACGGCGCAAGGGGGAGGTTCATCTCAGTACTGGACCTTCTTTTCAACGTAACGGAACTGTGCCACCGTGAGCGCAATGACGATCAGCATCAACACCACCGACTGGGCGGCAGAGCCGCCGAGATCCAGGCCCTTGAAGCCGTCCTCGTAGACCTTGTAGACCAGGATGGCGGTGGCCTGGCCCGGGCCGCCGGCGGTCATCGCATCGATGATGCCGAAGGTGTCGAAGAAGGCGTAGACCACGTTGATGACCAGCAGGAAGAAGGTGGTCGGCGACAGCAGCGGCAACTGGACCGACCAGAAGCGGCGCCAGGGGCCGGCGCCGTCGATGGCCGCGGCTTCGAGCAGGGACTTGGGAATGGATTGCAGGCCCGCGAGAAAAAACAGGAAGTTGTAGGAGATCTGCTTCCAGACCGAGGCGATGACGATCATGGCCATGGCCTGGTTCTCGTTCATGAGGTGGTTCCAGGTGTAGCCCCACCGGGCCAGGTACCATGACGCGATCCCGATCGAGGGCGAAAAAATGAACACCCAGAGCACGCCGGCGATGGCCGGGGCCACCGCATAGGGCAGGATCAGCAGGGTTTTGTACACCATGGCCCCGCGCACGATGCGGTCGGCGAAGATGGCCAGCACCAGTGCCAGGCAGATGCCGCTGACGGCCACGAGCACGGAAAAGATGGCCGTGGTCTTGAACGACGCCAGGTAGCCTGCGTCGCTGAAGATGCGCTCGAAGTTGGCCAGGCCCACCCACTCGGTGCTGATGCCGAAGGCATCCTCCATCTGCAAGGATTGCAGCAGTGCCTGCCCGGCCGGCAGGAAGAAGAAGATGCCGATGATCGCCAGTTGTGGCAGCAGCAGCAGCCAGGGCAGCCACCCGGAGCGGAAAAGGACGCGTTTCTCCATGGTCGTTCGCTGGGGGTCTTCAACGCGGCAGGCGGCGCCGCAGCGCCGCCCGTGCCGTCAAGTGAATGGACGCCGGCCCGGCATGCGCCGCGCCGGGGCGCACCGCCTGGACGATCACTTGCCTGCGTTGGCGGCCTCGAAACGGGCCAGCAGCTCGTTGCCGCGCGTGACAATCGCGTCCAGCGCATCCTTGGCCGACTTCTTGCCGGCCCAGACCTGCTCAAGCTCTTCGTCCTCGATGGTGCGGATCTGCACGTAATTGCCCAGGCGGATGCCGCGCGACTTGTCGGTGGTCTTGCGGACCATCTGTGTCACGGCGACATCGGTACCGGGGTTCTTCTCGTAGAAGCCGGATTTTTCGGTCAGATCGTAGGCGGCCAGGGTGATCGGCAGATAACCGGTGCGCTGATGGCTGGCGGCCTGCACCTTGGTCTGCGACAGGAAGTTGAAGAAAGTGGCCACGCCCTTGTACTCGGCCGGCTTCTTGCCGGCCATGACCCACAGCGAGGCGCCGCCGATCACGGTGTTCTGCGGTGCTCCCTGGACGTCGGGGTAGTAGGGCAGGGAGGAAATCGCGTACTTGAACTTGGCATTCTTCGCCACGTCACCATAGAAGCCCGATGAGGTCTGGATCATGGCGCACTCGCCGGCCGTGAACGAGGCCTGCGCGTTCGAGCCGCGACCCTTGTAGACGAACTCGCCCGCCGCGGCGGCCTTGGCCAGGTTGTCGATGTGCTTCACGTGCAGCGGTGAGTTCACCTTCATGCGGGCCTTGTAGCCGTTTTTCGACAGCCCGTTCTGCTCGGTCGCAAACTCGACGTTGTGCCAGGTCGAGAAGCTCTCGAGCTGGGTCCAGCCCATCCAGGCCAGCGTCATGGGGCAGCTGTGCCCGCTTTCCTTGAGCTTCTTGGCGGCGGCAAACACATCGGGCCATGTGGCGGGGGCCTTGTCGGTGGGCAGGCCTGCCTTCTCGAAGGCGTCCTTGTTGATGTAGAACACCGTGGTCGAGCTGTTGAAGGGGAAGCTCAGCATCTGGCCGTTGGGTGCCGTGTAGTAGCCAGCCACGGCGGGAATGTAGGCGCCGGGGTCGAAGGTAAAGCCGGCGTCGGCCATGACCTTGCCTACCGGCACGGTGGCGCCCTTGCTGGCCATCATGGTGGCGGTGCCGACCTCGAAGACCTGCAGGATGTGCGGTGCATTGCCGGCACGGAAGGCGGCGATGGCGGCGGTCATGCCCTCGGTGTAGTTGCCCTTGAAGGTGGGCACCACCTTGTATTCGCTCTGGCTCTCGTTGAATTCGCGCGCCAGATCGTTGACCCATTCGTTGTTCACGGCGGTCATCGAGTGCCACCATTGGATCTCCGTCTGGGCGTGTGCGGGTGCGAAAACCAGCAGGCTGGCGGCGGCGCCGAGCGCCAGGAGCTTGAATTGCATGAGATACCTCCGGAATGGGTGAACGACGGGGTCAGTGCCGCATGCTAGGCGGGCGTTGTGACCATTCGATGTCAACGCTGTCCCGTTGTCGCCGGCTTTGGGAGGGCTGGCAATCGGGGAAACCCGGTACGTGGACGGCCAAGCCATGGCTGCCGTCTGTCGGCTTGATAGGCCCAGTCCTGCAAGGTTTTGCGAGGTGCGCCATGCTGGCGGTGGCACCGTGCAACCCATGGGCCACTTTTCGTAACAACTACCGTCATTGCCATGGCTTTCGTCAATTCGCTGGACAAGAACAAGATCCGGTTTTTGCTGCTTGAGGGCATTCACCCGTCTGCGGTCGATGTGCTGCATGCCGCGGGCTATACCCAGGTCGAGACGGTCGCCGGGGCACTGCCGGAGGATGAGCTGCGGCGCCGCATCGCGGACGTGCACTTCGTGGGCATTCGCTCGCGGACCCAGTTGACGGCCGAAGTCTTTGCCGCCGCCCAGAAGCTGGTGGCGGTGGGGTGCTTTTGCATCGGCACCAACCAGGTGGATCTGGATGCCGCCCGTGAACGCGGCATTGCGGTGTTCAATGCGCCGTACTCCAATACCCGCTCGGTGGCTGAACTGGTGCTCGGCGAGGCGATCCTGCTGCTGCGCGGCGTGCCGGAAAAGAACGCTGTGGCGCACCGGGGTGGCTGGCTCAAGAGTGCCGAGAACGCGTATGAAATCCGTGGCAAGACGCTGGGCATCGTGGGCTATGGTTCCATCGGCACCCAGTTGTCGGTGCTGGCCGAGGCGCTGGGCATGCACGTCATTTTTCATGATGTGGTCAACAAGCTGCCGCTGGGCAATGCGCGCCAGGCGCCCTCGCTGCAGGCACTGCTGGCGCAAAGCGACATCGTGAGCCTGCACGTGCCCGAGCTGCCGTCCACCCAGTGGATGATCGGCGCGGCCGAGATCGCCGCCATGAAGCCGGGCGCCATTCTCATCAACGCTTCGCGCGGGACGGTGGTGGAGATCGAGCCGCTGGCCGAGGCACTGCGGGCGAAGAGGCTGCTGGGCGCCGCCATCGACGTCTTTCCGGCCGAACCCCGCTCCAACAAGGATGAGTTCGTCTCGCCCCTGCGCGGGCTGGACAACGTGATCCTGACGCCACACATCGGCGGCTCCACGATGGAGGCGCAGGCCAACATTGGCCTGGAGGTGGCGGAGAAGCTGGTCAGGTACAGCGACAACGGCACCAGCATCACCTCGGTCAATTTTCCCGAGGTGGCGCTGCCCGCGCACCCGGGCAAGCACCGCATCCTGCATGTGCACCGCAACGTGCCGGGCGTGCTCTCGGCCATCAACCAGGTGTTTGCCGACAAACAGATCAACATCGCCGCGCAATACCTGCAGACCAGCGATACGATTGGCTACGTGGTGATCGATCTGGATGCGCAGTCGTCCGAGCTGGCGCAGCAAACGCTGGCGCAGATTCCGGGCACCCTCCGCTGCCGCGTCCTGTTCTGACCCATGGGCTGGCTTAAAATCATGCCCCCGAGACCCCTGGGCGTTCAGCGCCCGACCCACGCAGATTCCCCATGAATTTCCCCACAGCGTTGGCCGTCATGCCGGTGCAGACTGCCGAGCCCGCTCGCCTGCGCGAGATTCCGTACAACTACACCTCCTTTTCGGACCGTGAAATTGTGCTGAGGCTGCTGGGCGAGCGCGCCTGGGAGTTGCTGCAGGATCTCCGGGGCGAGCGCCGCACGGGACGTTCCGCGCGCATGCTCTATGAGGTGCTGGGCGATATCTGGGTGGTGCGGCGCAACCCCTACCTGCAGGATGACCTGCTGGACAATCCGCGCCGCCGGCGCATGCTGGTCGAGGCGTTGCACCACCGGCTGCAGGAGGTGGAAAAGCGCCGCACACCGGCTGACGATGCCTCGCGCGACAGCCAGGTGGGTGAGTTGCTGGTGGCCGCGCGCCGGGTGGTTGACGCGTTCGATCGCTCGTTCGGCAAGGTGGCCGACCTGCGCCGCCGCACGGCGAAGCTGCTGGGTCGGCACACGCACAAGGACAACATCAAGTTCGACGGCCTCTCGCGCGTCAGTCACGTGACCGACGCCACCGACTGGCGCGTCGAATTTCCGCTGGTGGTGCTGACGCCCGACACCGAAGCCGAGATGGCTGGCCTGGTCAAGGGCTGCACCGAGCTGGGGCTGACCATCATTCCGCGTGGGGGTGGCACGGGCTACACCGGCGGCGCCGTGCCGCTGGACTGGAAGACGGCGGTCATCAACACGGAAAAGCTCATCGGCATGGGCGAGGTCGAACGCATCCGCCTGCCGGGCCTGGATGCCGAGGTGCCCACGATCCGCACCGAGGCCGGCGTGGTCACGCAGCGCGTGGCCGATGCCGCCGAGGATGCCGGCCTGGTGTTCGCCTGCGACCCGACCAGTGCCGAGGCCAGCTGCATCGGTGGCAACATTGCCATGAACGCCGGCGGCAAGAAGGCCGTGCTCTGGGGCACGGCGCTGGACAACCTGGTGAGCTGGCGCATGGTCACCCCCGATGCCGAGTGGCTGGAGGTCACCCGCATCGGCCACAACCTGGGCAAGATCCACGACGCCGAGGTGGCCAGCTTCGAGCTGAAGTATTTCGACGCCAGCGGCGAACGGCTGTTGCGCACCGAGCGCCTGGACATACCGGGCGCCACCTTCCGCAAGGAAGGGCTGGGCAAGGACGTCACCGACAAGTTCCTCGCCGGCCTGCCGGGTGTGCAGAAGGAGGGCTGCGACGGCCTGATCACCAGCGCGCGCTGGGTGCTGCACCGCATGCCCGAGCACACCCGCACCGTGTGCCTGGAGTTCTTCGGCCACGCCAAGGACGCGGTGCCCAGCATCGTCGAGATCAAGGATTTCATGTTCGCCGAGGCCCGGCGCTCGGGCACGCTGCTGGCGGGCCTGGAGCACCTGGACGACCGCTACCTGCGCGCCGTTGGTTACACCACCAAGTCCAAGCGGGGCGGCCTGCCCAAGATGGTGCTGATCGGGGACATCGCCGGTGACGACCCCGATGCGGTGGCGCGCGCCGCCAGCGAGGTGGTGCGCATTGCCAACTCGCGCGCGGGCGAGGGCTTCACCGCCGTCGCGGCAGAGGCTCGCAAGAAGTTCTGGGCCGACCGCAAGAAGACCGCCGCCATCAGCCGTCACACCAACGCCTTCAAGATCAACGAGGACGTGGTGATCCCGCTGCCGCGGATGGCCGAGTACACCGACGGCATCGAGCGCATCAACATCGAGCTGTCGCTGCGCAACAAGATCGAGCTGGCCGACGAACTGGAGGCCTTCCTCTCCAGCGGCGACCTGCCGCTGGCAAAGAACGGGCAGGGCGCGGGTGCGCCCACGCCCGAGCTGCTGGCCGAAAAGGTCGAGCTGGCCCTGGGCGTGATCCGCGAGACCCGCGCGCTCTGGCAGGGCTGGCTGCGCGATGTGGAAACGCTCTTCCCGCAGTTGCAAGACCACAGCCTGCGCGCGAGCTGGAAGACGCAGATCCGCCAGCCGCTGGCCGACATCTTCACCGGCAGCGACTTCGAGCCCCTGATGGACGCGCTGGGCGAGGTGCAGCAGCGCGTGCTCAAGGGCCGCGTCTGGATCGCCCTGCACATGCATGCGGGCGACGGCAACGTGCACACCAACATCCCCGTGCACAGCGACAACTACGCCATGCTCAGGACCGCGCATGAGGCCGTGGACCGGGTCATGGCGCTGGCGCGCAGCCTGGGCGGCGTGATCTCGGGCGAGCACGGCATCGGCATCACCAAGATCCAGTACCTGAGCGACGAGGAGATCGCCCCGTTCGCCGAGTACAAGCGCCGGGTCGACCCGAACGGCCACTTCAACCGCGGCAAGCTGCTGCGCAACAAGGAAGTGCCCTCGCACCCCGGGCGGCGCCTGCGCTCCGACCTGAGCAATGCCTACACCCCCAGCTTCGGGCTGATGGGGCACGAGTCCATCATCCTGCAGCAAAGCGACATCGGCGCCATCGCCGATTCGATCAAGGACTGCCTGCGCTGCGGCAAGTGCAAGCCCGAGTGCAGCACGCACGTGCCGCGCGCCAACCTGCTGTACAGCCCGCGCAACAAGATCCTGGCCACGTCGCTGCTGGTCGAGGCCTTCCTGTACGAAGAGCAGACGCGCCGCGGCGTCAGCCTCAAGCACTGGGAGGAGTTCGAGGATGTGGCCGACCATTGCACGGTCTGCCACCGCTGCCTCTCGCCGTGTCCGGTGAAGATCGACTTCGGCGACGTGACGATGAACATGCGCAACCTGCTGCGCAAGATGGGCAAGAAGTCGTTCCGGCCCGGCAACGCGGCGAGCATGTTCTTCCTCAATGCCACCGATCCGCGTGTCATCAACACGGCGCGGGCCGCGATGACCGGGGTGGCCTTCAAGGCGCAGCGCATGGCGGTGGACCTGTTCAAGGCCGCTGGCCGGCAGCAGACCCAGCACCCTCCCGCCACGGTGGGTACGGCGCCGTTGCGCGAGCAGGTGATCCACTTCGTCAACAAGAAGCTGCCCGGCGGCCTGCCGACCAAAACGGCACGCGCGCTGCTGGACATCGAGGATCGCGACTACGTCCCGGTGATCCGCAACCCGCAGGCCACCACGGTGGACAGCGAGGCGGTGTTCTACTTCCCCGGCTGCGGTTCCGAGCGCCTGTTCAGCCAGGTCGGTCTGGCCACGCAGGCCATGCTCTGGCATGCGGGCGTGCAGACCGTGCTGCCGCCAGGCTACGTGTGCTGCGGCTACCCGCAGCGCGGCAGCGGCCAGTTCGACAAGGCCGACAAGATGATCACCGACAACCGGGTGCTGTTCCACCGCGTGGCCACCACCTTGAACTACCTGGACATCAAGACCGTGGTGGTCAGCTGTGGGACCTGCTACGACCAGATCTCCGGTTACGACTTCCAGAGCATCTTCCCGGGCAGCCGCATCATCGACATCCACGAATTCCTGCTGGAAAAGGGCATCACGTTGCCCGAGGACCAGCGCGGCGCCTACCTGTACCACGAGCCCTGCCACAATCCCATGAAGCTGGGCGACTCGACCAGGACCGTGAAGGCGCTGGTGGGCGAGAACGTGCTCAAGAACAACCGCTGCTGCGGCGAAAGCGGCACGCTCGGTGTCACGCGCCCCGATGTCGCCACCCAGGTGCGCTTCCGCAAGGAAGAGGAAATCCGCAAGGGCGAGGCCGCCCTGCGCGCCTCGGGTGCCGTGGGCGGGCAGGACAACGTGAAGATCCTCACCAGTTGCCCGAGCTGCCTGCAGGGCCTCAGCCGCTACCAGGACGACCTGAGCAACGGCCTGCTGGAGGCCGACTACATCGTCGTCGAGATGGCGCGTCGCATCCTGGGCGAGAACTGGCTGCCCGAGTACGTGCGTCAGGCCAACCAGGGCGGCATCGAGCGCGTGCTGGTCTGACGGCAGGAGCGGCACTATGTCCGGACTGAGCAAAGACACACCCGTCCCGCAGGACATCACCGTGCATGGCGCCTCGCGCGTGCTGGAGATCGCCTTCTCGGACGGCAGGACCTTGCGCATACCGTTCGAGCTGATGCGCGTGTACTCGCCCTCGGCCGAGGTCCAGGGGCACGGCCCGGGCCAGGAAACCCTGCAGACCGGCAAGCGCGAGGTCGATATCGAGGCGCTGGAGCCGGTCGGGAACTACGGCATCAAGCCGGTGTTTTCCGACGGCCACGACTCGGGCATCTATACGTGGGCGTACCTCCACGATCTGGGCGCACGCCAGACGGAACTTTGGGACGACTACCTGCGTCGATTGAAGGAAGCCGGCCTCGACAGGGATGCGCCGATGCCCGCCAGGGCCGGCCATGCCTGTGGCGGCCACTGATTCCGGCCGCCAACCAAGAGAGACAAGCAACATGGCCACCACCCATTTCGGCTACAAGACCGTCGACGAGCAGGAGAAGGCGCAGCGTGTGCGCGGCGTATTCGACTCGGTGGCGCCCAAGTACGATGTGATGAACGATCTCATGTCGGCCGGTCTGCACCGTCTGTGGAAGCGCTACACGATCGACGTGGCCAATCCCCGCCCGGGTGACCGGGTGCTGGACATCGCCGGCGGCACGGGCGACCTGTCGATGGCGTTCGCCCGTCGCGTCGGGCCCGGTGGCACGGTGGTGCACACCGACATCAACGAAGCCATGCTGCGCGAGGGGCGCAACCGCCTGCTCGACCATGGCCTGGTGCTGCCCACGCTGGTGTG
>NZ_JAQVEJ010000195.1:2517-4865 GCF_028698005.1 Hydrogenophaga sp. | reverse complement strand
AGCACGATCGGCGCCGACACGTCACACAGGGTTTCCCCGGTGGTCACATCCTTCAGACCCACGCAGGCAGCGATGTCGCCGGCGCGAATTTCTTCGACCTCGGTGCGCTCCTTGGCCATCATCTGCACGATACGACCGATGCGCTCCTTCTTGCCCTTGACCGGGTTGAAGACGGTATCACCCTTGGACAGCACACCGGAGTACACGCGCACGAAGGTGAGCTGACCCACAAACGGGTCGGTCATCAGCTTGAACGCCAGGGCCGAGAACTTCTCTTCGTCGTCGGCCTTGCGCGACAGCGCCTTTTCTTCATCGTCCGGGTCGGAGCCCTTCACGTCGGGGATGTCCACGGGCGAAGGCAGGTAGTCGATGACGGCGTCCAGCATGCGCTGCACGCCCTTGTTGCGGAAGGCGGTGCCGCACAGCATCGGCTGGATCTCGGTCGCCAGGGTGCGCGCACGCAGGCCGGCCTTGATGTCGTCCTCGGACAGCGTACCCTCTTCCAGGTACTTGTTCATCAGCTCTTCGCTGGCCTCGGCAGCGGCTTCGACCATGTTCTCGCGCCACTTGTTGGCCAGCTCGGCCAACTCGGCGGGGACGTCCTGGTACTCGAACTTCATGCCCTGGGACGCTTCGTCCCAGATAATGGCCTTCATCTTGACCAGATCGACCACGCCCTTGAAGTTGTCCTCGGCACCGATCGGGATCACTACGGGCACGGGATTGGCGTTCAGGCGCAGCTTCATCTGGTCATAGACCTTGAAGAAGTTGGCGCCGGTGCGGTCCATCTTGTTGACGAAGGCCAGGCGCGGCACCTTGTGCTTGTTGGCCTGGCGCCAGACGGTCTCGGACTGGGGCTGCACGCCACCCACGGCGCAGTACACCATGCAGGCACCGTCGAGCACGCGCATGGAACGCTCCACCTCGATGGTGAAGTCCACGTGACCGGGGGTGTCGATGATGTTGAAGCGGTGCTCGGGGTAGGACAGATCCATACCCTTCCAGAAGCAGGTCACCGCCGAGGACGTGATGGTGATGCCGCGCTCTTGCTCCTGCTCCATCCAGTCGGTGGTGGCGGCGCCGTCGTGCACCTCGCCCAGCTTGTGGTTCACACCCGTGTAGAACAGGATGCGCTCGGTGGTGGTGGTCTTGCCGGCGTCGATGTGGGCGGAGATACCGATGTTGCGGTAGCGCTCGATGGGCGTTTTGCGAGCCATGAAATTACTCCATTGATGATGCGGTAAAGCCCGCGGCCCTCATGGGGCCCGCGGGCTCGCTTCTGACGATTCTGATGCGCGGGCATGGTGCCCGCGCAGGCCGGATCAGAAGCGGAAGTGGCTGAAGGCCTTGTTGGCCTCGGCCATGCGGTGGACTTCGTCGCGCTTTTTCATGGCACCGCCACGGCCTTCGTTGGCCTCCAGCAACTCGTTGGCCAGGCGCTGCGCCATGGACTTCTCGCTGCGCTTGCGGGCGGCTTCCTTGATCCAGCGCATGGACAGGGCCAGGCGGCGAACCGGGCGCACTTCGACCGGCACCTGGTAGTTGGCGCCACCCACACGGCGGGACTTGACTTCCACCATGGGCTTGACGTTGTTGATGGCCGTGAGGAACAGCTCCAGCGGATCCTTGCCGCTCTTCTTTTCCATCTGCTCGAGCGCGCCGTAGATGATGCGCTCGGCAACAGCCTTCTTGCCGCCTTCCATGATCACATTCATGAACTTGGACAGCTCGACATTGCCGAACTTGGGATCCGGCAGGATTTCACGTTTAGGGACTTCGCGACGACGTGGCATGTTTCACCTCTTGCTTCAGTTGATGACCGGAACGTCCTGTTTTCCGGACACCCCGCAGACCCATCCGGGATCTGCACTTACTCGACCCACCAACGGGTCACTACGCCGGACCGGCTCGTCAAAACCGGGCGGCACCGAATAGTCCAGGAAAACCGGTCAGGCCTTCTTGGGGCGCTTGGCGCCATACTTGGAACGGGACTGCTTGCGATCCTTGACGCCTTGCAGGTCCAGCGAGCCACGCACGATGTGGTAACGCACACCGGGCAGATCCTTGACACGACCGCCACGGACCAGCACGACGCTGTGTTCCTGGAGGTTGTGGCCTTCACCGCCGATGTAGGAAATGACTTCGAAACCGTTGGTCAGGCGCACCTTGGCGACCTTACGCAGAGCGGAGTTCGGCTTCTTGGGCGTCGTGGTGTACACACGGGTGCACACACCGCGGCGCTGCGGGCAGTTTTCCATGGCCGGGCTCTTGGATTTGGTCTGTTCGACCTCCCGGCCGTGGCGCACGAGCTGGTTGATGGTTGGCATTGATAAACGTCCCTAAACGTT
>NZ_JAQVEJ010000195.1:0-2417 GCF_028698005.1 Hydrogenophaga sp. | reverse complement strand
GCGACCGGGCGGCGCGCGGTGGCCACCAGGCAGTAGCCGGCGGCGGCGGTGTGACCGGTCTTCAGGCCATCGACCGTCGGATCGCGGAACAGCAGGAGGTTGCGGTTGGTGTCGTTCGCGGCCGGCGTGCCCGGGTAGCGGTAGCGCTGGATGGCGTAGTAGCCGACGTAGTCGGGGAAGTCGCGCATCAGGCGGATGGACAGCGTGGCCAGGTCGCGCGCCGTGGTGGTGTGGCCGGGCGCGGTCAGTCCCTCGACGTTGTGGTAGGTGGTGGCGTTCATGCCCAGGGCCTTGGCCTGCGCGTTCATCATCTCGACAAAGCGCTCGACCGAGCCGGCCACGCCTTCGGCCAGCGCCACGGTGGCGTCGTTGCCCGACTGGACGATCATGCCCTTGATCAGGTCCTCCACCGGCACCAGCATCTTGGGGTCGATGAACATGCGCGAGCCGGGCATCTTCCAGGCACGCTCGCTCACCGGGAAGGTCTGGTCCAGGCTGATCTTCTTTGCCCGCAGGGCATCGAACACCAGGTAGGCCGTCATGAGCTTGGTCAGCGACGCCGGCTCCACCGGGGCGTCGATGTCCTTGCCGGCCAGGATCTGGCCCGACGTGGCATCCAGGAGCAGGAAGGCCTTGGCCGCCACCTCGGGCGGTTGCGGCGCTTGCGCGCGGACAGTGCCCACCACCAGGGATGAGGCGACAAGCAGACAGGAAACGAAACGACGCAGGAACAAGACGGGATACCTCGAAAGAAAAGACACGGGCGCCCCGGGGCGGATGGGCCTCAGGGGCGGAGATGGCGCAGGACGATGTCCTTGAGCAGGGGCAACTGGCCATGGAAGAAGTGGCCGCCGCCGGGCACGACCAGCACCGGCAGGCTCTGCGGACGCGCCCAGTCGAGCACGGCCGCCAGCGGCACGGTGTCATCCTGCTCACCGTGGAGGACCAGCGTGCGCGCGTGGAGTTCCCCGGCCAGGGGTGCCACCTCGAAACGGCTCGCCGCGGTCCCCACCAGGACGATGCGCTGCAGCTCGCGCGAGGCCGCCAGCCGCGCCACCGCATGGCTGGTCACGAAGGCACCGAACGAGAAGCCGGCCAGGCACAGCGGCCCCTCGGGCGCCTGCGCCGCGACCACGGCAAGCATGTCGTCGAGTTCGCCGCGCCCGTTGTCGTGCTCGCCTTCGCTGCGCCCGACGCCGCGGAAATTGAAGCGGACCGCCCGCCAGCCGGACTGCACGAAGGCGCGCGCCAGGGTCTGCACGACCTTGTTCGACAAGGTACCGCCGAACAGCGGGTGCGGATGGGCGATGACGGCCGTGCCCAGCACATGGCCGGACGGACGGTCGATGGCCACCTCCAGCGCACCGGCCGGGCCGGCCTGAAGCAGGTACTCGGTCTGGGCGTTCATGGCTGAGCGCCAGCCGTCAGCGGCCGACGTCGGGCGGCGTGAGCAGGCGCTCGACCACCTTGCCGTCGCGCAGGTGCGAGCTCACGATTTCGTCGATGTCCGCCTCGTCCACAAAGCTGTACCAGACGGCCTCCGGGTACACCACGGCAATGGGGCCGCCGGCGCAGCGGTCGAGGCAGCCGGCCTTGTTGACCCGCACCTTGCCCGGCCCCAGCAGGCCCATGGCCTTGGCCTGGGCCTTGCAGTGGTCGAAGGCGGCCTGCGCGCGGTGGTCGGCGCAGCAGTCCTGACCGTTGTCCCGCTGGTTCAGGCAGAAGAAGATGTGGCGTTCGTAGTACGAGGGCGTTCGGGTGACTTCCATGGCATGCATTCTAGTTTTTGGCGCCGCGCCGGCCGGCATCACCACGGCGTCAGAAAGGCTTGACCACCACCAGCACCACGGCCAGCAGCAGCAAAATGACCGGCGCCTCGTTGAACCAGCGGAACCAGGTGTGACTGGCCCGGTTGATGCCGGCCTCAAAACGCCGCAGCAGCACACCACAGGCGTGGTGGTATCCCAGCAGCAGCACGACAATGGCCAGCTTGGCATGCAACCAGCCGTTGCCGGGGCCCCGGCCAATGCCGTAACCCAGCCACAGCCACAGCCCCAGGGCCAGCGCGGGCACGGCCAGCAGGGTCATGAAGCGCATCAGCTTGCGCGCCATGAGCAGCAGCCGCGCGCGCTCGGCCACCGACTCGGGCGGCACCATGGCCAGATTGACGAAGATGCGTGGCAGGTAGAACAGGCCCGCAAACCAACTGGCCACGAACACGATGTGGAAGGACTTGACCCAGAGCATGACACGAGTGTATCGGCCCCCGGATTGCGCCGCTGCGCGGGCAAAAAAAGAACCCGGCCAGGGGGCCGGGTTGGGAAGCCTTTTTGCTGTCACACATAAGGCACCCGCTCAGGGAGGAAAAGCGGGGGGCTCCCCTTGCGGTTCGCCCATCAATAATGTTACTGCAATTC
>NZ_JAQVEJ010000194.1 GCF_028698005.1 Hydrogenophaga sp. | reverse complement strand
CACGCGCACTTCGAGCAGACGCGCCAGCAGATCATCGCCTCGCGCGAATGGCTGACCGGTGCGCTGACGCAGCGTGGCTTTGCCTGCCTGCCCTCGTCGGCCAACTTCCTGTTCGCGCGCCATCCCGCGCGCGACGCGGCCACGCTGATGCAGGGGCTGCGCGAGCGGCGCGTCCTGGTGCGGCACTTCCGCCAGCCGCGCATCGAGCAGTACCTGCGCATCACCATCGGCACCCAGGCCGAGTGCGAAAAGCTGGTGGCCGCTTTCGACGAGATTTTGAAATGAACGAACGACCGGTTGCCGGTCAGCGAGCTGAAACACCATGAAGATCCTGATCCAGAACGGCCGTGTCATGGACCCCGCCACCGGGCGTGACGAGATCGCCGACATCGCCGTGGCGGCCGGCCGCATCATCGCCATCGGCAAGGTGGCGCCCGACTTCCATGCCGCCCGCGTGATCGACGCCAGCGGCTGCGTGGTGGCGCCCGGTCTGGTGGACCTGGCGGTGCGCCTGCGCGAGCCGGGCCAGGAACACGCCGGCATGCTGGAAAGCGAGATGGCGGCGGCCGTGGCCGGCGGCGTGACCTCGCTGATCTGCCCGCCCGACACCGACCCCGTGCTCGACGAGCCGGGCCTGGTGGAAATGCTGCGCTTCCGTGCCGAGAAACTGCACCAGGCGCGCGTGTTCCCCATCGGTGCGCTCACGCGCGGGCTCAAGGGCGAGGTGCTGACCGAAATGGCCGAGCTGACCGAGTCCGGCTGCATCGGCTTCGGTCAGGCCGAGGTGCCCGTCGTCAACCACCAGGTGCTGCTGCGCGCGCTGCAGTACGCCGGCACCTTCGGCTACACCGTGTGGCTGCGTCCGCAGGACTTCTGGCTCGGCAAGGGCGTGGCCGCCAGCGGCGCGCTGGCCACGCGCATGGGCCTGGCGGGCATTCCCGTCGCGGCCGAAACCATTGCGCTGCACACCCTGTTCGAGCTGCTGCGCGGCGTGTACCGTGCCCAGTCCGGTGCTGATCGCGGCGTGCATGTGCACCTGTGCCGCATCAGCAGTGCCGCCGGCCTGGAGCTGGTGCGCCAGGCCAAGGCCGAGGGCCTGCCCGTGACCTGTGACGTCAGCGTGCACAACCTGCACCTGAGCGACATCGACATCGGCTACTACGACAGCCGCACCCGCCTGCAGCCGCCGCTGCGCCAGCCGTGCGACCGCGACGCGCTGCGTGCCGGTCTGGCCGATGGCACCATCGACGCGCTGGTGTCCGACCACAACCCCGTGGCCGCCGACGCCAAGGTGCTGCCCTTTGCCGATGCCGAACCCGGTGCCACCGCGGTCGAGCTGCTGCTCGGCCTGGCCGCCCAGTGGGCGCAGCAGGACGGCCTGGGCCTGATGCAGGCGCTGTCGGTGCTGACCTCCGGGCCGCTGAAGGTGCTCGGCAGCGCGCTGGGCACCCTGCAGGCCAGCGTGGGCCAGCTCATCGAGGGCGGCGTGGCCGACCTGTGCGTGTTCGACCCCAACGGCGCCTGGCAGGTGCGCCCCGAGGCGCTGCGCAGCCAGGGCAAGCACACCCCGTTCGAAGGGCATGTGCTGCCGGTCTCGGTGCGCGCCACCCTGGTGGGCGGGCAGGTGGCCTGGCAGGCCGGCGCCCGGCGGTGAGCCACCTGCGGGCGCTCTGGCGTGCCCTGCGCGCGCTCGCGCACGTGCTGCGCGGCCTGTGGATCATCCGCACCGAGTTCGGCCGGCTCACCCCCGATGCCTGCGCGCTGCTGGTGCGCGAGTGGTCGCGCCGCATGCTCGACATCATGGGCGTGTCGCTGTCGGTCGAGGGCGAGCGGCCGCAGCGCGGGCCGCTGCTGCTGCTGGCCAACCACATTTCCTGGCTCGACATCCTGGTGCTCAACGCCGCCTACCCGGTGCGCTTCGTGTCCAAGGCGGATGTCAGACACTGGCCTGTGCTGGGCGCGCTGATCACCGGTGCGGGCACCATCCTGATCGAGCGTGAGCGCCGGCGCGATGCCATGCGCGTGGTGCACCACATGGCCGAGCATCTGCAGGCCGGTGAGGTGGTCGCGGTGTTCCCCGAAGGCACCACCGGTGACGGCATCACCTTGCTGCCCTTTCACGCCAACCTGCTGCAGGCCGCCATCGTCAGCAACGCGCCGGCCCTGCCGGTGGGGCTGCGTTACCTGGACGGCGCCAGCGGTGCGCGCAGCGATGCGCCGCAGTACGTCGGCGACACGACGCTGCTGGCCTCGGTGTGGCGCACCCTGCGCGCCGACGGCCTGCGCGCCGTGGTGCGCTACGGCCAGCCCGTGCATAGCGATGGCCGCGAACGGCGGGCCTGGGCGGCCGCGCTGCGCGAGGCCGTGGCGCGCCTGCTGTAAGATCGCGCCATGTCCCTGTTCCGCGTCCACCGCCGTCTCATCGCCTGGCTGGCCATGCTGGCGCTGGGCTGGGCCGCGCTGGCGCCCGCCATGGCCCAGGCCGTGGTGGCCGCCTCGGACGACGAGGGCTGGGTCCAGTTGTGCACCACCACCGGCATGGTCTGGGTGCAGTCCGGCGGGCCGGCGGCGGCCGACGGCAGCACGCCGGCGGCGCCCGCCAGCGACGACGCCCCGACCATGAACTGCCCGTGGTGCACGCTGCACGGTGGCGCCGACACCTTCGTGCCACCGGCGCCGGTGGCCCTGCCCGTGCCCGAACGCCTGGCCGACATGCCGCCGGCGTTCTACCGCGCCCCCACCACCTCCTTTGCCTGGGTGGCGCACCCCTCGCGCGCGCCCCCCGTCGCTTCCTGACTCCGATCCAGGTGGGCCGTCCCTGACGCGGGCGGCCTTCGTGCAGGTTCCGTTTCAGGAGGTCTCATGCCTCAACCGTACGCCGGCGCGCAGCCGGCATCGTCTCCCGCATCGGGCGCCCGGCGCCGGGTGCTGGCCGCAGCCCTGAGCGCGGCCCTGCTGCCGCTGGCCGGTCTGGGGGGGTGCAGCCGGCCCGGCACCGCCTTCCGCGGCATCGACATCACCGGCGCCGACTATGCGCAAGGCTTCTCACTCACCGATGCCCACGGGCAGCGGCGCACGCTGGCCGATTTCCGGGGCCGCGTCGTGATGCTGTACTTCGGCTTCGTGCAGTGCCCCGACGTGTGCCCGACCGCCCTGACACGGGCGGCGGCCGTGCGCCAGCAACTGGGCGCGCACGCCGACGATCTGCAGGTCATCTTCGTCACCGTGGACCCTGAGCGCGATACCCCGGCGCTGCTGCGCGAGTACATGGCCGCCTTCGACCCGTCGTTCCTGGCCCTGACCGGCACGCCCGAGGAAATCGCCCGGACCGCCCAGGCGTTCCGGGTCTTCTACCAGAAGGTGCCTACCGGCAGCAGCTACACCATGGACCACACCGCGCTGTCCTACCTGTTCGACCGCCAGGGCCGGATCCGTGTGGTCCTGCGGCACGAGCAGACCGCTGACGACTACCTGGCCGATGTGCGTGCCCTGCTCGACGAAGCGCCGGCCTGAACCCGCCCGATCTCCCTTTCTTTTTCTTATCCACTGTGCAAGGAGAATTCTCATGAAACAGCTCATCGCCACCGGCCTCATCGTCGCGGCTTCCGTCACCAGCGCCTGGGCGCAGCCGGCCCGCGGTGCGGCCATCGATGTCGGCAACCCCTGGGTGCGTGCCACCGTGGCCCAGCAAAAGGCCACCGGCGCCTTCATGCAACTGACCGCCCGGGCCGACACCCGGCTGGTGGCGGCACAGTCGCCGGTGGCCGGCGTGGTCGAGATCCACGAAATGGTCATGGACCGCGACGTGATGAAGATGCGCGCCATGCCCGCCGGTCTCGCGCTGCCGGCTGGCCAGACGGTCGAACTCAAGCCGGGTGGCTACCACGTGATGTTGCTGGACCTCAAGGGGCAGGTCAAGGAAGGCGACACAGTCCCGCTGACCCTGGTGTTCGAGGGCCAGGGCGGCCAGCGCGAGACGCTGGAGATCCAGGCACCGGCCCGGCCGCTCAACAGCGCCAGCGCCACCCGCCAGCCGGCGGCTGGCCCGGCCGCCCATGGCGCCCCGGCAGCGCACGGGCACTGACCGCGTCACCGCACCCGCCCGTCCGACTGAGCCATGAACCGTCGCGGTTGGCACACCCTGGCACGACGCCTTGCCCATTGGGTGACGGCGCTGATGCTGCTGTCCGCCCTGGCGCCCGCCCTGTCGCGGGCGCTGGCGGTGGAGGCGGGTGGGCCACCGCACCCGGCCTCACCCGGCAGCACCTGGGTCGAGGTCTGTGGGCCGGGCGGCATTCGCTGGGTGGCGGTCGCCGCCGCGGACGCGGGCAGCGGCGGCCCGGTGCGGCACGGCCTGCCGCACGCGGCCGCGCTCGATCACTGCGCGCTGTGCGGTCTTTCGCTGGACCGCTGCCTGCCCGACCCGACGCTCGATCCGCTGGTGCCGCTGGCCGCGCCGCTGGCCGTGGCGCTGCCCGGTGTGCCCACACCGCCGCCAAGGCGAGCGGCCGGCCCCCGGCCGGCGCGCGGTCCCCCTGTCTGACGCATGAGCCGCGCCACCCCGGTGGTGGTGCTTTGTCTGCCAGCGGCCATTCGGCCCGCCTGGCCGTCTCGCCGTCTTTCAGGAGCAGGAACCATGACCACGCTGCCTTCCGCCCCGGTGCTGATCAGCCCCGCGGCCCAAACCATTTTCAACGCCGGTGAACAGGGCCCGCTGTGGCGCCTCATCAGCGGCCAGGTGCGCATCGACCACGTGCAGGGCCCGTCGCGCCAGCTCATGCTGCTGGCGCTGCCGGGTGATCTGATCGGCACCGAATCGCTGTGCGGCCAGGCCTACCGGTACAGCGCCACCGCGCTGACGCCGGCCCAGCTCGAG
>NZ_JAQVEJ010000193.1 GCF_028698005.1 Hydrogenophaga sp. | reverse complement strand
TCGCCGCGCACGAACAGCATCGCCTGCGGCATGATCTCGTGCAGCTTCATGGCGTCGTGGCCGGCACCGCTGGGCATGCGGTGCACGGGAACACCCAGCGCCTGCACGGCGCGCTCCCAGCGTGCCTGCCATGCGGGGGCGCTGGGTGCGGCCGAAGCGCGCATGGTCTCTTCCAGCGTGAGGCGCAGGCCGCGGCGGGCGCAGATCTCATCGAGCCGGGCCAGCACATCGGCGGCCAGCGCGTCGCGCTGCGCATCGGTGGGCGCTCGCATGTCGAGGCTGAAACGGCAGACGCCGGGCACGACGTTGATCGAGCCGTTGGGCACGTGCAGCATGCCCACCGTGGCCACCGAGTCACCATCCTGCGCGGCGCGCTGTTCGGCGTACAGCATCAGCTCGGCCACCGCGCAGGCGGCGTCGCGCCGGCGGTTCATCGGTGTGGTGCCGGCATGGCTGGCCACGCCCGTCACCTCGCCCTGGTAGCGAACACCGCCGTTGATGGAGGTCACCACGCCCAGCGGCAGGTGCAATTCGTTGAGCACGGGCCCCTGCTCGATGTGCACCTCGATGAAGCCCAGGTAGCGCGCCGGGTCGCGCCGCAGCGTCGGGATGTCGTCGATGCACAGCCCCGCGTGCCGCATGGCCTCGCGCAGGCTGATGCCATCGGCGTCGGTCTGGTCGAGCCAGGCGGGGTCGAAGTGCCCGGTGAGGGCGCCGGAGCCGAGGAAGGTGGCCTTGTAGCGCTGGCCTTCCTCTTCCGCGAACGCCACCACCTCGATGCCGAAGGGCAGGCGCCGGCCGTCCTCGTGCAGACGCCGCACGCAGGCCATGGGCACGAAGATGCCCAGGCGCCCGTCGTACTTGCCGCCGTTGCGCACGGTGTCGTAGTGGGAGCCTGTCAACAGGTAACGGGCATTCAGTGCGGCCGGGTGATAGCGGCCCACCACATTGCCCACGGCGTCGATCTCGACCTCGTCGAAGCCGCACTCCTTCATCCAGTGGCTGATGCGCTGCGCGCAGGCGCGGTGCGCCTCGGTGAGGTAGGTCACCGTGAGCTGGCCCTGCTCGGCGTAGCCCGGGTCGCTGTGCTGCGCCAGCGTCTCCTGCCAGTCCCACACCCGCTGGCCGTCCACCGGTTCGACGCCGAACTTGTCGTTCAGGCGGATCTCGGCGATGCGGTGGATGTGGCGGATGCACTCCTGCCGCTCCGCGTCGGGGTGGCTGTGCAGGCGGCGCTCGAAGGCCGCGATGATCTGCGCCTTGCTCAGGCCGTCGCCGCGCGGGCCGCGCACGGCCAGGATGAACGGAAAACCGAAGCGGGCGTTGTAGTCGGCGTTGAGCTGCTGGATGCGCGCGAATTCCTCGGGCGTGCAGTTCGTCAGGCCCGCCTTGCTCTGTTCGTTGGTCGATTCGGCGGTCAGCGTCTTGCTGACCATGGCCTTGCCCGCGAGTTCGGGGTGGGCGCGGATCAAGGCCAGTTGTGCCTCCACGCCGGCCGCGTCCAGCACCTCGGCCATCGCGTGCTTGAGCTGTGCCAGCGACACGAAGGGACGGCGGGCCAGGGCGCGCTCGGCGATCCAGGGCGAGTGTTCGTACACGCCGTCGAGCAGTCGCACCGCCTCGTCCGGCGCTGCGGTGTTCAGTTGTTCCAGGGTGATGGGCATGGTGGTGGCGCCTTGCTGCTCAGGCCGTGGCCAGCGGGTGCGTGGCCTGCCAGTGGCGCGCGATGTCGATGCGCCGCGCCACCCACACGCCCTCGTGCGACTGGATGTGGTCCAGGAAGCGCTGCAATGCCGTGATGCGTCCGGGCCGTCCCAGCAGGCGGCAGTGCATGCCGATGCTCATCATCTTCGGGCGGTCCAGACCCGCCGGGTCGCCCTCGGCGTACAGCGCGTCGAAGCTGTCCTTCATGTACTGGAAGAACGGGTCGGCGTGCGAATAGCCCTGCGGCAGGGCGAAGCGCATGTCGTTGCAATCCAGCGTGTACGGCACGATGAGCTGGTGCCTGTCGCTGCCGTCGCTCCTGCGCACCCGCATCCAGAACGGCAGGTCGTCGCCGTAGTAGTCGCTGTCGTAGGCGAAGCGCCCGTCGTCGGCCACCAGGCGGTGCGTGTGCGGGCTGTCGCGGCCGGTGTACCAGCCCAGGCCGTGATCGCCCTCATGGCCGTAGAGTTCCTCGAAGATGGCCATGCATTGCGCCATGTGCGCGCGCTCCGTGGCCTCGTCGGTATCCTGGTAGTGGATCCATTTCAGGCCGTGGCAGGCCACCTCGTGGCCCAGTTCGTCAAAGGCCTGCGCCACGTCGCGGTGCTTCTGCAGGGCGGTGGCCACGCCGAACACGGTCAGCGGCAGGCCGCGCCGCTCGAACTCGCGCAGGATGCGCCAGACGCCGGCGCGCGAGCCGTATTCGTAGATGCTCTCCATGCTCATGTGCCGCGCCGGGTAGGCCGCCGGATTGAACATCTCGGAGAGAAACTGCTCGCTGGCCGGGTCGCCGTGCAGCACGCAGTTTTCGCCGCCTTCCTCGTAGTTGAGGACGAACTGCACCGCGATGCGGGCGCGGCCCGGCCAGCGTGCATGGGGGACATCGCGGCCGTAACCGGCCAGATCGCGCGGGTAGGGAGCGGTGGCGTCGTAGATCATGGGTCGGGTGTCAGAAGGAAAGCGCCATGGACAGGTCATTGACGGGCTGCTGGCGGTCGAAGGCCAGCCCCTGTTCCACGTTCAGCAGATGCTCATGCATCAGGCGCACGGCCAGCGCCTCGTCACGCGCGGCCATCGCCTGGACGATGTCGGCGTGTTCCGCGTTCGAGTGTTCGGCGGCGCGGCTGCTCTGGTACATCAGGGTGATCAGCGCGCAGCGCGAGATCAGTTCGCCGAGCAGCTCCGCCAGCACCCGGTTGCCCATCAGTTCGGCCATGCGCACGTGGAAGTCGCCCAGCAGCTCGGTGCGGCCGGGCACATCCTGGTCATCGACGGCGCGTTTTTCGCGTGCCACGTGCGCGCGCAAGGCCTTGAGCTGGCCCAGGGTGACCTGGCGCACGAAGGCCCGCGTCATCTCGGCTTCCAGCATGCGGCGCACCGCGAACACCTGGCGGGCCTCGTCGGCCGAGGGTGTGGCCACGAAGGCGCCGCGCGCCGGCTCCAGCCGGACCAGGCGGTTCTGGGCGAGCTGGAACAGCGCCTGCCGCACCAGCGTGCGCGACACGCCGAAGTGGTCGGCCAGCTTCTGCTCCGCCAGCTTGGTGCCCGGATGCAGCCGGTGTTCCACGATGGCGCGGGTCAGCGAGGCGACGATCAGGGCGGTGCTGGAGGTCTCCATGACCATCATGATAGCCAGAAACGCGAGAAATTGTATACACTTTTGGTCGACAGAATGGCCTGCACAACGCGTGCCAGTCAAGAAAGGAAGCAAGTCATGGGCCTGAGCACACACGTCCTGGACACCATGCACGGTTGCCCGGCGGCCGGCATGGCGGTCGAGCTCTACACCACCAGCGGTGATCAGGCCACGCTGGTGCGGCGCTTCACGCTCAATGCGGACGGCCGCAACCCCGACGGGCCGCTGTACGACAACGCCAGCCTGAAAAAGGGCACCTACCGCCTGGTGTTCGCGGTGAAGGCCTATTTCGCTGCCAGGGGTGTGGACCTGCCCGATCCCCCGTTCCTGGACCGCGTGGCGCTGGACTTCGGTGTTGCCCACGCCGACCAGCATTACCACGTGCCGCTGCTGGTCAGCCCCTGGAGCTATGCCACCTACCGGGGCAGTTGACGATAAGCCCGGTCAAAGAGCGATCGCCCTGCGCGCGGGCAGATCGTGCGGGCCTGGTCTGGTGACTGTGCCTGGCATGGCACCGGTGGCGCCGTCCACACCAGGTGTGCGCGTCAAGCTTCGTCGCCGGTGTCCGCGTCCGTGGCGGGCGCGGATGAGGTCTGGCCGATGCCCGGTTGCTGCCGCACGGCCGCCTTGTCGCCGGCGCTGGCGAACTTGCTGTACTTGCCGATCAGGCTCACGAGCTGGCCATAGATCTTCGGGTTGGCCGCCAGGCACTCCTTTTGTTCCAGGAAGTCGGCCTCGCCGGTGAAGTTGCCGATCAGGCCACCGGCCTCGGTGACCAGCAGCGCGCCGGCGGCCACGTCCCAGGGCGACAGGCCCATCTCGAAGAAGCCGTCCGAGAAGCCGGCGGCCACATAGGCCAGGTCGAGGGCGGCCGCGCCCGGGCGGCGCACGCCGGTACAGCGCGGCATGACCTCGCCGAGCATGCTCATGTAGGTCTGGAAGGCATCGCCGGGACGGAACGGAAAGCCCGTGGTCAGCAGGGTCTCGCGCAGGTGGGTGCGCTTGGCCACACGGATGCGGCGCTCATTGAGGTAGGCGCCACGCCCGCGCGTGGCACAGAACAGGTCATTGCGGGTCGGGTCGTAGACGACGGCCTGCTCGATGCGGCCCTTGACCATGAGCGCGATGCTCACGCAGTAGACCGGAAAGCCGTGGATGAAATTGGTGGTGCCGTCCAGCGGATCGATGATCCAGACGAAGTCCTTGTCGCGACCCTTGCCTTCGCGTCGTCCGGATTCCTCCGCCCAGATGCCGTGGTCGGGGTAGGCCGCCAGCAGCGTCTCGATGATGGCGTGCTCGGCTGCCTGATCGACTTCGGTGACGAAATCGTTGGTCTGCTTGGCCGAGACGCGCACCGCCTCGATGTCGAGCGCGGCGCGGTTGATGAGGGCGCCAGCGGCGCGCGCGGCCTTGATGGCCACGTTCAGCATGGGGTGGAGATTGGACGACATGAATTGTGTTCCTGCAACCGGCCTCGTGGGCCGGCAAGGGGGAGAAGAGCACAGCGGCAACACCCCGGCGATGCGGGGCGGCGACAATAGGGGGGATTTTACCGGTCCCGCCCAAAGTCGTGGGGGCTTTTTTCA
>NZ_JAQVEJ010000192.1 GCF_028698005.1 Hydrogenophaga sp. | reverse complement strand
AAGCCCGACCCACAGAAAACTGGCCAGCGATCCGGAGCCGCTGTTTAGTCGGGGAATACCATCCTGGCGTCGAACACCGGACCATCGACACAGACGCGTTTCATGGCCGGGCCGCTGTCGGTCTGGACCTCGATGGTGCACCCGGCGCAGCCGCCGATGCCGCAGGCCATGAACTCCTCCATCGATACCTGGCAGGGCAGGTGATATTCGCGCGCCAGCTTCGCCACCGCCTCCAGCATCGGGTGCGGGCCGCAGGCAAATACTTCCACCTCTTTGCGCTGCTCCGGCGTCAATGCATCCAGATACGCGCGCGCCACGTCGGTGACGTAGCCGTCGTGGCAGCCGGCGTAACCCTGGCGGCTGGCGAGGCGCGAGGGGATGCTCCAGTCCTCCAGCAGCGGCATGGCGGCGATCACCTCCGCACTCATGCCCGGCACCATGATCTTCGACGGCTGCGCCTTGAACGGGAACGGCACCTCGGAGCCCATGATCACGAACGGCTGATACGCGCCCTTCACTGCCAGCGTCTCGGCGGCGACGAATACCATCGGCGGAATGCCGACGCCGCCACCGATGAGCAGCGGGCGCGGCCGCTCCATGTGCAGCTTGAACGGCGTACCGATGGGACCGAGGATGCTCAGCTTCTCGCCCACCTGCCGTTTGGACAGCAGCGTAGTGCCCTCGCCGAACACCTTGTAGAGGAAATCCACCTCGCCGCTGTTTTTGTTCACGCGCATGATGGAGATGGGCCGGCGCAACGGCCGCTGCGCATCGACGGTGATGTGGGCGAAGCTGCCGGCGCGGGCGTGGCTTGCTATCTGCGGCGCCTTCACGCGCAGGATGTGCTGTTCGCCGGCACAGTGCTCGTGGCTGAGGATCTCGGCGTCTTCCACGAAGACGGTGTCGCGATGCGGCTTGTTGGTCATTGCGTGATAGCTCGAAAGAAAAGGGTCCGCGAATGAACGCAAATTAACGCGAATGCGTCTTCGGGTTTCATTTTGCGTTCATTCGCGTTCATTTGCGGACCGGGATTTTGTCAGTGCGCGTTTTCGTACACCAGTTTGCCGTCGAGCAGGGTGTGGCTGACCGCGCCCTTTAACTCCCAGCCCATGAACGGGGTATTTTTGCCGCGGCTCACCAAGGTCTTGGTGCTCACCGTCCAGTAACGCTCGGGGTCGACGATGCAGATGTCCGCGCGTGCGCCCAGGCCGAGGGTGCCGACACTCTGGCCGATGATGCCGGCCGGCTGCCAGGTGATGCGGCCGATGGCCTCGTGCAACGACAACACCTTTTCCTCCGCCAGGCGCAGGGTCAGCGGCAGCAGAGTTTCCAGCGCCGAGATACCCGGTTCGGTGGCCGGAAACGGCGCCAGCTTGGCGTCGGTATCGTGCGGCTGGTGGTCGGAGCAAACGGCCGTGATCACGCCCTCGGCCAGGGCGGCGCGCAGGCCTTCGCGGTCGCGCTGACTACGTAGCGGCGGGCGCACGTGGCACAGGCTGTTGAACTGACCCACGTCCATCTCGGTGAGATAGAGCTGGTGGGCGCTCACATCGGCGGTGACCGGCACACCGCGTGCCTGGGCCGCTGCCACCAGCTCCACGGCACGGGCGCTGGAGAGCTGGCTGAAGTGGGCGCGCACACCGGTCTGTTCGATGAGCAACAGGTCGCGACCCACCGCGATCACCTCGGCACAGGCCGGAATGCCGGGCAGGCCAAGTCGGGTGGAGACCACGCCCTCATGCACACAACCGCTGGCACCGAGCCAGGGGTCTTCGGAATACAGCAGCACCGGGATGTCGAGACCGGCGGCATACTCCATGGCTCGGCGCAGCACCAGGGTATTGGCCATGGGGCTCTTGCCGTTGCTGACGGCGACGCAGCCCGCCTGAACCAGGCTGTGCATTTCACTGATCTGCTCGCCGGCCAGGCCCGGGGTGAGGGCGGCCAGCGGCAATACATGGGCCATCCCCGCCTCACTGGAGCGGCGGCGGATCAGTTCGACCACAGCGACGGTGTCGATCACCGGACTGGTGTCGGGCGCACAGCACAAAGTAGTGATGCCGGCGGCGGCGGCGGCGCGTGTTTCGCTGGCGATGCTACCCTTGCGCTTCTGGCCCGGCTCGCGCAGATGGGCGCGCAGGTCGACCAGGCCGGGCAGCACCCATTTGCCGCGCGCGTCGATTTCCTTCTGCACGGTGAAGCCGGTGGGCGCCGCGCCGATGGCGGCGATGCGCCCGGCAGCGATGTAGATGTCGGCGGTTTCGTCGCGGTGGTTGGCCGGGTCGATGAGACGGCCGTTGCGGATTACCGTATGCATGGTGTCGTCCTTCAGCCTCTCTCCGTGGGCCGGACTTCAGTCCGACATGCCGTGGCCGGGGCAGGCGCCGCCGTCGGGTTGAAACCCGACCTACCAAAGGCCTGGTGCGGGGCCGTGGGTCGGACTTCAGTCCGACATGCCGTGGCCGGGGCAGGCGCTGCCGTCGGGTTGAAACCCGACCTACCAAAGGCCTGGTGCAGGGTTGTGGGTCGGACTTCAGTCCGACATGCCGTGGCCGGGGCAGGCGCTGCCGTCGGGTTGAAACCCGACCTACCAAAGGCCTGGTGCGGGGCCGTGGGTCGGACTTCAGTCCGACATGCCGGGGCCGGGCGCAGCGCCGTTGTCGGACTGAAGTCCGACCCACAATTATTATGGGCCTGCATCATGCGCCTTCCCCCGCGTCCGGCGCCCGTCCCAGGCACATGGACATCACCGCCATGCGCACCGCGATGCCGTTGCTTACCTGTTCCAGGATCACCGACTGCTCGCCGTCGGCCACGGCCGAATCGATCTCGATGCCGCGGTTGATCGGGCCGGGGTGCATGACGATGACATCGGGTCTGGCGTGGGCCAGCATGTTGGCGTCGAGGCCATAGAGCTGATAGAACTCGCTGCCGCTCGGGATCAGCGCGCCCTGCATGCGTTCGCGCTGCAGGCGCAGCATGATCACCACGTCGACATCCTTCAGGCCGCGCGCCATATCGTGAAACACATGCACGCCCAGCGCGCCGGCCTCGGGCGGCACCAGGGTCTTGGGGGCGACCGCGCGCAGCTCGCCCACGCCGAGGATGTTGAGGGCGTGGATCTGCGAGCGCGCCACGCGCGAGTGCATGATGTCGCCGACGATGGCCACGCGCAGGGCACCGAAGTCCGGCCCCTTGTGGCGGCGGATGGTGAACATGTCCAGCATGCCCTGGGTGGGGTGGGCGTGGCGGCCGTCGCCGGCATTGACTACCGAGACGTGCGGCGCGACGTGGCGCGCGATGAAGTGGGCGGCGCCGGAGTCGGCGTGGCGCACCACGAACATGTCGCAGTGCATCGCCTCCAGGTTGTGCAGCATGTCGAGCAGGCTCTCGCCCTTGGAGGTGGCCGAGGTCTGGATGTTGATGTTGAGCACGTCGGCGGAGAGGCGCTTGGCCGCCAGCTCGAAGGTGGTGCGGGTGCGCGTGCTCGACTCGAAGAACAGGTTGGCGATGGTCTTGCCGCGCAGCAGCGGCACCTTCTTCACGCTCTGCGCGTCCACCGTGGCGAAGGACTCGGCCAGGTCGAGGATGTCGGTGAGGGTCTGGCGCTTCAGTCCCTCGACGGTGAGAAAGTGACGCAGGTTGCCGTTGCTGTCGAGCTGGATGTTATTCGGCATGACTTTGCACCGTCAGGGTGAGATCTTCCGGGCCGCTCAGCTTCACCTGCTGATCGGTCTCCAAATCCATTTGCAGACCGGCCACGTCGGCCTGGATCGGCAGCTCGCGGCCACCGCGCTCCACCAGCACGGCGAGCGTCACCGAGGCCGGGCGGCCGTAGTCGAAGATTTCGTTCAGCGCGGCGCGGATGGTGCGGCCGGTGTAGAGCACGTCGTCCACCAGGATGATGTGGCGCCCTTCCACATCGAACGGCAGATTGGACGGCTTCACCTGCGGATGCACGCCGATGCGCGAGAAGTCGTCGCGGTAGAAGCTGATGTCCAGGGTGCCGAGCGGCTCGCCGAGGCCAAGCAGTTCATGCAGGCGCCGGGCCACCCACACGCCGCCGGTGTGGATGCCCACCATGCAGGGGTCGCCGATGCCGCGGGCAGCGAGCAGCTCGCGCAGGCGTGCGGCCATCGACTGCAGGGGGTGTTCGATGTCGGGTTGCGTAGTCATGGGCGGCTCTCTTTGACGTGGGCGTCCAGCCAGCTTTGCAGGATCAGTTGTGCGGCGACAGCGTCCAGCGCTTCGCCTCCCTTGCCCTGCGCGCGCAGATCCAGTTCGGCCTCGTAGGAGGTGAGGCGTTCGTCGACGCGGTGGACCGGCAGATTGTACCTGCCCGCCAGCTGATTCCCAAAGCGCTGCGCGCGGGTGGTGCGCTCGTGTTCGGTGCCGTCCATGTGCACCGGCAGGCCGATGACCAGCGCCGCCGGCTGCCATTCACTGATCAGCCGACTGATCGCCTCCCAGTCGGGCTTGCCGTCGCGGGCGCGGACGATGGTGAGGGGGCGGGCGCTGCCGGTGAGGGTCTGGCCGACGGCGACACCGATGCGCTTGGTGCCGTAGTCGAAACCGAGCAGGACCGAGTCAGTCACGGGAGGGGGGCCCGGAAGAGAAACGGTCCGCACATGAATGCGAATGGGCGTGAATGTCCGGGTTGATCACGTCCCTATCCACAAACCGTGTGAGCGGCGGAAAAGCAGCGGGTGAAGCAAGGCCATTTTGCATTATTTGCGTCTATTCGCCTTCATTCGCGGACTGATATGCCGCCTCTCACGCGTGGCCGGTTTCGCTGGACAGCAGGGTCAGGTCGACACCGATGAGCGCAGCCGCGGCGCCCCAGCGTTCCTCCGCCGGCAGGCCGAACAGGATGCCGGGATCGGCCGGGCCGGACAGCCAGGCGTTGTCCGCTATCTCCTGCTCCAGTTGGCCGGCACCCCATCCGGC
>NZ_JAQVEJ010000191.1 GCF_028698005.1 Hydrogenophaga sp. | reverse complement strand
CAGCTCGATGGCCATGGCCGTGGCCTCGCCACCGCCGATGCACAGTGTGGCCACGCCCTTGCGGCCACCACGTGCCTGCAGCGCATGCAGCAGCGTCACCAGGATGCGCGCGCCGCTGGCGCCGATCGGGTGGCCCAGCGCGCAGGCACCGCCGTTGACGTTGACCTTCTCGTGCGGCACACCGAGGTCGGCCATCAGTGCCATCGGCACCACGGCAAAGGCCTCGTTGACCTCCCACAGATCCACGTCGGCCACGGCCCAGCCGGTCTTCTTCAGCAGCTTCTCGGTGGCGAACACGGGCGCCGTGGTGAACCAGTTGGGCGCCTGTGCGTGCGTGGCGTGGCCGACGATGCGCGCCAGCGGCCTGAGCCCCTGCGCCTGCGCCGTGGCGGCGCGCATCAGCACCAGAGCGGCCGCGCCGTCGTTGATGGACGAGCTGGAAGCGGCGGTGATGGTGCCGTCCTTCTTGAAGGCCGGGCGCAGCGTCGGGATCTTGTCGAGCCTGGCCTTGCCCGGCCCTTCGTCCACGGCCACCACGCGCTCGCCGCCGCGCTCCTTCACGGTCACCGGCACGATCTCGGCCGCGAAGGCACCGCTGGCGGTCGCCGCCTGGGCGCGCTGCACCGACGCGATGGCAAAGGCGTCCTGTTGCTCGCGTGTGAACTGGTACTTGGCGGCGCAGTCCTCACCGAAGGTGCCCATGCTGCGGCCCGGTTCGTAGGCGTCTTCCAGGCCGTCCAGCATCATGTGGTCGAAGATGCGGTCATGCCCCATGCGGTAGCCGCCACGGCCCTTGAGCATCAGGTAAGGGGCATTCGTCATGCTCTCCATGCCGCCGGCCACCATCACCTCGGCGCTGCCGGCCCGCAGCATGTCGTGCGCCAGCATCGTGGCCTTCATGCCCGAGCCGCACATCTTGGACAGCGTCACCGCGCCGGCCGACAGCGGCAGCCCGGCCTTGAGTGCGGCCTGCCGCGCCGGCGCCTGGCCCTGCCCCGCCATCAGACAGTTGCCGAACAGCACCTCGTCCACCTGCCCGGGTTCGACACCCGCCCGCTCGATGGCCGCCCGGATCGCCACACCACCGAGGTCGTGGGCCGACAGGCTGGCGAAGTCGCTCTGGAACGCGCCCATGGGCGTGCGCGCGGCGCCGACGATGACGATGGTTTCCGGGGATGTCTGGCTCATGGGAAGTCTCCGTTTGCAAAGTGAAAGGAAAGCGGGAAATGGATTCAGGCCGTGGCGCCCTGGCGGGTCTCGACACGAAAGCGCCGGGCCTGGTCGTAGGGGAAGACATCGTGCAGATAGCCCTGCGCGATGCGCCGCTGGTGCTGCTGCCAGAACGCCGGATCGAGCAGGTCGGCATGGTGCGCCATGAACACCTCGCGCACCAGGGGGTGGCCCAGCAGGAACGGCGCGAAGGTCTCGGGAAACACGTCGTGCGGGCCAACCGGGTACCAGACCTCGCCCGAGAGTTCGTCCTCCTCGCAGCGTGGCGCCGGCACGGCGCGGAAGCAGCAGTCGGTCACATACTCGATTTCATCGTAGTCATAGAACACGACCTTGCCCTGGCGCGTGATGCCGAAGTTCTTCCACAGCATGTCGCCCGGGAAGATGTTGGCGGCCACCATGTCCTTGATGGCGTTGCCGTAGTCCACCACCACACGCCGCAACTGCTCGCGGGCGCGCCGCTGCGCCACGCCGTCGGCGCCGCCCTGCAGGGTATCGAGCAGCTCCTGCAGGTAGAGGTTGAGCGGGATCATGCGCCGCTCGATGTAGACATGCCGCAGGATCACCTCGTTGCGGCCGTCACCGTCGCGGTCGCTGATCTCCAGCTGGCTCGGCGCGTAGCGCCGGATCTCCTCGATCAGCTCGTCGCTGAAGCGCTCGCGCGGGAAGGCCACGAGCGAGAACTCCAGCGTGTCGGCCATGCGGCCGACGCGGTCATGGCGCTTGACCAACTGGTATTTGGCGCGCACCTGTTCGCGCGTGGTCTCCTTGGGCGGCGGGAACACGTCGCGGATGATCTTGAACACGAACGGAAAGCTCGGCAGATCGAACACCAGCATCACCAGGCCCCTGATGCCGGGGGCGATGCGGAAGCGGTCGGTGGAATGCCGCATGTGGAACAGGAGGTCGCGGTAGAACAGGGTCTTGCCCTGCTTGGCCAGGCCCAGTGCGCTGTACAGTTCGGCGCGCGGCTTGCGCGGCATCAGGTGGCGCAGGAACTGCACGTAAGCGCTGGGCACCTCCATGTCGACCATGAAGTGGGCGCGCGCGAACGCGAACAGCATCAGCAGATCGTCCTCGCCGAACAGCGCCGCGTCCACAAACAGGCGCCCCCGGTCGTTGTGCAGGATGGCCAGGGCAAACGGCACCTCCTGCACGCCGTTGAGAATGCGCCCGATCACGTAGGCCGCCTTGTTGCGGAAGAACAGGCCCGAGAGCGCCTGGAACTGGCAGTTGGAGCGCAGCCGACCGTGGTCGAAATGCTGCTTCATCGCGCCGAGCACGAGGGCTGCGTCGCGGTCCAGGTCCTCGAAGGGCACGTGCAGGTCGAAGTCCGCCAGCAGGCGCCGCACGTCGGCCAGCATGCTCCCGGATGTGGGGTAGTAGCAGCGGTAGGTGGGTGGCGCACGCGGTTCGTCGTTCTCGATGTACTCGGTCGAGATGGCCGGACGCACGAAGATGAAGTCGTTGTGGAAGTAGTCGCGCCGCAGGATCTTGGTCGTGACCGAGTTGAAGAAGGTCTCGGCCAGTTCGGGCTGGTGGTGATTGACCAGCAATCCGATGTAGTGCAGCTTGACCTGCTCCCACACCGGCATCGGCTGCCGGTCGGCGGCGAACTCCCTGGTCAGCCGATTGACGCACTCCTTGACGCGCAGGTCGTAGAACTCGATACGTTCACGCTGCGCGCGCTGCTGGCCGGCCCAGTCGCGCGTCTCGAAGCGGTGTCTGGCGCGTGCCGTCTCGGCACGGAACAGACGGTAGTGGCGGTTGAATCCGTCCAGCATCGCCCGGGCGATATCGAAGGCGACACCGGAATCCAGGCGCTGCGGGAACATGGATCGTCTCGCAGGGAAAGCCCGGCCCTGCCGTCAGCCGCGCTGGCGCTCGGCCACCATCGCCACGGCCCGCTGGTGGATCTCATGCAGACCGCCGACACCCGGCACGGTCATCTGCAGATTGGTGATGTGGCCGTTCTGCAGGCTGTAGCACCAGCCGTGCAGGGTCACGCTCTGGCCCCGGGCCCAGGCATCCTGCATCACCGTGCTCTGCGCCACGTTGACGACCTGCTCGATGGCATTGAGCTCGCACAGCACGTCATGGCGCCACTGCACCGGCGTCGCCTTGAGCAGGGCATAGTGCTTGTCGCGCACGTCACGCACATGCCGGGTCCAGTTGTCCACCAGGCCCAGGCGCAGGCCCTCCAGCGCCGCCAGCACCCCGCCGCAGCCGTAGTGCCCCACCACCATCAGGTGCTCGACCTTGAGCTGGTCCACCGCGTACTGGATGGTGGACAGGCAATTCAGGTCGCTGGGCACCACCACGTTGGCCACGTTGCGGTGCACGAACACCTCGCCCGGCTCCAGACCCGTGATCTGGTTGGCCGGCACCCGGCTGTCGGAGCAGCCAATCCACATGTACCTGGGGTTTTGCTGCGCCAGCAGCCCGGTGAAAAACCCCGGGCGTTCGCGCTCCATCCGGTCGGCCCACTCCCGGTTGTGGACAAACAGATCGTCGATGGAGGTCGTTCTCATGAGGTGTTCCTTGGCTGCCGGCGTATCGCCGATGGTGGGCAGGGCAGGCCGCGGCCGCTCAGCAGGTCTCCGCGAACAGTTCGCGGCCGATCAGCATGCGGCGGATTTCACTGGTACCCGCGCCGATTTCGTAGAGTTTCGCATCTCTCCACAGGCGGCCCAGCGGGTACTCGTTGATATACCCATTGCCGCCATGGATCTGCAGCCCCTCGCCGGCCATCCAGGTCGCTTTCTCCGCGCACCACAGGATCACCGAGGCGCAGTCCTTGCGCACCTGGCGCACGTGATCGGTACCCAGCAGGTCGAGGTTCTTGGCCACCGTGTAGGCAAAGCTGCGCGCCGCCTGCAGCACGGTGTACATGTCGGCCACCTTGCCCTGGATGAGCTGGAACTCGCCGATGCTCTGGCCGAACTGCTTGCGGTCGTGGATGTAGGGGACCACGTTGTCCATCACCGCCTGCATGATGCCCAGCGGACCGCCGGTGAGCACGGCGCGCTCGTAGTCCAGCCCGCTCATCAGCACCTTGGCGCCCATGTTCAGGCCGCCCAGGATGTTTTCCTCGGGCACTTCCACGTCCTGGAACACCAGTTCGCCCGTATGGCTGCCGCGCATGCCCAGCTTGTCGAGCTTTTGCGCGATGGAAAAGCCCTTCATGCCCTTCTCGATCAGGAAGGCCGTCACGCCGCGGGCGCCGAGCTCGGGCTCGGTCTTGGCGTAGACCACCAGGGTGTCGGCGTCGGGGCCGTTGGTGATCCACATCTTGGAGCCGTTGAGCAGGTAGTAGCCCCCCTTGTCCTCGGCCTTGAGCTTCATGCTGATGACGTCGGAGCCGGCGCCCGGCTCGCTCATGGCCAGCGCACCCACGTGCTCGCCGCTGATCAGCCTGGGCAGGTACTTGGCCTTCTGGGCGTCGGTGCCGTTGCGGTTGATCTGGTTCACGCACAGGTTGGAGTGCGCGCCGTAGGACAGGCCCACCGAGGCGCTGGCGCGACTGATCTCCTCCATGGCCACCATGTGGGCCAGATAGCCCATGTTGGCGCCGCCGTACTGCTCGGGCACGGTGATGCCCAGCACGCCCAGCTCACCCATCTTGCGCCAGCAGTCCATGGGGAACTGGTCGCTGCGGTCGATCTCGGCCGCGCGCGGGGCGATCTCGGCCTGGGCAAAGTCGCGCACCGCGTCGCGCAGGGCATCGATGTCCTCGCCAAGCTGGAAATTGAGGCCGGGCAGGTTG
>NZ_JAQVEJ010000037.1 GCF_028698005.1 Hydrogenophaga sp. | reverse complement strand
CTGGCCAGCGCGCCCGTCCAGGAGCACGCGGAACTGGCCGAAATCTACGTCCGCCGCGGGCTGGATCCAGAGCTCGCCCGCACCGTCGCCAGCCAGCTCATGGCGCACGATGCGCTGGAGGCGCATGCGCGTGATGAACTGGGTATCTCGGAGGTCATGACGGCACGCCCGATCCAGGCGGCATGGGCGTCGGCCGCTGCATTTTCGGTGGGCGCGGCGCTGCCGCTGCTCGTCGTCGCCTGGTGCCCGGCGCATCTGCTGTGGTGGGCGGTGGCGGGCAGCGCGCTCGTGTTCCTGGCCCTGCTCGGTTCACTGGCGGCGAGAACGGGTGGCGCGCCCGTGCTGGTGGCGGCTGCACGGGTCACGTTCTGGGGCGCCCTGGCCATGGCCCTGACCGCGGCGATTGGCGCCTGGTTTGGCGTGGCCGCCTGAGTGGCAGGGCCGTTGCATCAGCCGCTGCCATCACCACCAAAGCCCTGCGCCAGCGATCGCCGCAGGAATTCCACCAGCGCCGACACCGCCAGCGGCACGTGCGCCGCATAGGGGCGGATGGCGTAGACGCGGTGGGCGAAGGAGCCGATGGGGCGCCAGTCGGGCAGCACGGACACGAGTTTGCCGCTGGTCAGGGCGTCCTGGGCGCTGAAGTCCGGCAGCAGGGCGATGCCCAGGCCGGCCAGGGCGGCGTCGCGCAGGGCCTCGCTGTTGTTGGCGGCGAAGGTGCCGGCCACCTGGACGGTGGTGCGTGGCGGCGGATCCTGGCCGGCGGTCTGGGCATCGCGCGGTTCCAGTGTCCAGGCCGGGGTGTCCTGCGGCCTGGGGTAGTGCAGGCAGTTGTGGCGCGCCAGGTCGGCCGGCGTTCGGGGCGTGCCGTGCTTGCGCAGGTAGGCGCGCGAGGCGACCAGCACCGATGCGGTGTCGCACAGCACCCAGGCCACATGGGTGTCGGGCGGCGTGGCGGTGTGGCGGATGGCGAGATCGAACCCCTCGGTGGCCAGCGAGCTGAGCCGGTCGGACAGGTCCAGCTCCACCCGTACCTCGGGATACCGGCGCAGGAACTCGGCCAGGCGCGGCACGATCTGCTGGCGCGCGAGCGCCACCGGCGCGGTCACGCGCACGCGTCCGCGCGGCGCGCCGGCGAGGTCACGCACCTGCGCAAAGCTCTGGGCGATCTGCTCGAAGGCGTGCTGCGTGTCGTCCACCAGGCGCTGGCCGGCCTCGGTCAGGCGCACGCTGCGTGTGGTGCGTTGCACCAGCGGCATGCCGGCCTGGCGCTCCAGCTCGGCGATGCGCTGGCTCATGGCGGCCTTGCTCACGCCCAGGCGCGCCGCGGCGGCGGTGTAGCTGCCCTGCTGGTGCAGCACGGCGAGCCAGTGCACGTGGCCCCAGAGTTCGGGTTGGTGGGGGCTGTTCATGGAGCATATTGTTCATCAAATTGAACAATACATTCAGTATTCCGGTCTTGTCCGGCCCGGCGGGGATTCCTACACTGGCCGCAGCAATCGCCATTCCTTCCATCCTCACGGAGCCCACTTCCATGACCACCGAGATCGCACACCACATCGGCGGCGCCCGCAGCGCCGGCCAGTCCACCCGCCAGCAGGACGTGACCAACCCGGCCACCGGCGCCGTCACGGGCCGCGTGCGCCTGGGCAGCGCCGCCGACGTGGACGCCGCGGTGGCCGCGGCGCAGGCGGCTTTCCCCGCCTGGTCCGAGGTGCCGCCGATCCGCCGTGCGCGGGTGATGTTCAAGTTCCTCGAGCTGGTCAACCAGCACAAGGACGAGCTGGCGCGTGCCATCACGCTGGAGCACGGCAAGGTGTTCACCGACGCGCAGGGCGAAGTGGCGCGCGGCATCGACATCATCGAGTTCGCCTGCGGCATGCCGCAATTGCTCAAGGGCGACTTCACCGATCAGGTGTCCACCGGGATGGACAACTGGACGATCCGCCAGCCGCTGGGCGTGGTGGCGGGCATCACGCCGTTCAACTTCCCGGTGATGGTGCCCATGTGGATGTTCCCGATGGCCATCGCCGCCGGCAACACCTTCGTGCTCAAGCCCAGCCCGATCGACCCGACGCCCAGCCTCATGATGGCCGACCTGCTCAAGCAGGCGGGCCTGCCCGACGGCGTGTTCAACGTCGTGCAGGGTGACAAGGAGGCCGTGGACGCGCTGCTGGTGCACCCCGACGTGAAGGCCGTGAGCTTTGTCGGCTCGACGCCGATCGCGAACTACATCTATGAGACCGGTGCGCACCACGGCAAGCGCGTGCAGGCGCTGGGCGGCGCCAAGAACCACATGGTGGTGATGCCCGATGCCGACCTCGACCAGGCCGTCGATGCCCTGATCGGCGCGGCCTACGGCTCGGCGGGCGAGCGCTGCATGGCGATTTCCGTGGCGGTGCTCGTGGGCGACGTGGCCAACAAGATCATCCCCAAGCTGGTCGATCGCACGCAGCAGCTCCAGGTGCTGGATGGCATGAACCTGGCCGCCGAGATGGGCCCGATCGTGACCGAAGCCGCGCGCCAGCGCATCACCGGCTACATCGAGGCAGGTCAGGCCGAAGGCGCCAGGCTGCTGGTCGATGGCCGAGGCTTTGACGGCGCGAAGGCGGGCGATGGTTGTGCCAACGGCTTCTGGCTGGGCGGCACGCTGTTCGACCACGTGACCCCGGACATGAAGATCTACCAGGAGGAAATCTTCGGCCCGGTGCTCTCGTGCGTGCGCGTGCCCGACTTCGCCACCGCCGTGCAGCTCATCAACGCGCACGAGTTCGGCAACGGCACGAGCTGCTTCACGCGCGACGGCAACGTGGCGCGCGAGTTCGCTCGGCGCATCCAGGTGGGCATGGTGGGCATCAACGTGCCGATCCCGGTGCCCATGGCCTGGCAGGGCTTCGGCGGCTGGAAGAAGAGCCTGTTCGGCGACATGCACGCCTACGGCGAGGAGGGGGTGCGCTTCTACACGAAGCAGAAGTCGATCATGCAGCGCTGGCCCGAAAGCATCGGCAAGGGTGCTGAATTTGTGATGCCCACTGCCAAATAAACGCCGAATTCACTACGATGCAGGCCACAAGGAGTGGCCTGCATTGTTGTTCGATTTCTTTGAAAGGCGGATCCCGCCGTACCCCGGCTACGAGGTCAAAGTGCCTCCGGCCGGGTTTTTTGCCTTCGTGTGGGCCGCCACGCGCGGCTCGCGCGGCTGGATCGCCCTGCTGACACTGACCTCGGCGCTGATGTCGGTGTACGAGGCGGCCCTGTTCGCCATCATGGGCACGGTGGTGGACAAGCTCGACCAGGTGGCGCCGGCCGCCTTCTGGACGCAGGAGCGGGGCATGCTCACCGGTATCGCCGCGCTGCTGCTGGGCAGCGGCCTGCTGCTGGCGCTGCACACGGCCGTGATGCACCAGGTGCTGGCGATCAATTTCCCGATGCGCCTGCGTTGGCTGTTCCACCGGCTGATGCTGGGCCAGAGCATGTCGTTCTACGCCGACGAGTTCGCCGGCCGCATCACCACCAAGATCATGCAGACCGCGCTCGCGGTGCGCGAGGTCGTGTTCCTCGTGGTGGACGTGCTGGTGGGGGTGGGCGTCTACATGATCGGCATCCTGGTGCTGGCCGGCAGCTTCGAGTGGCGCCTGACGCTGCCGTTCGCGCTCTGGTTCCTGGCCTACACGGCGGCGTGCTTCTGGTTCGTGCCGCGCCTGGGCCGCATCGGCAAGGAACAGGCCGACGCCCGCTCGCTCATGACCGGCCGCGTGACCGATGCCTACACCAACATCGCCACCGTCAAGCTGTTCGCGCACACGCGGCGCGAGGCGGAGTACGCGCGCAACGCGATGGAAGCCTTCAAGGCCACCGGCTACGCGCAGATGCGGCTGGTGAGCCAGTTCGAGATCACCAACCACCTGATGATCGCGGGCCTGTTGCTGGGCAGCGGTGGCACGGCGCTGTACCTGTGGACGCAGGGCCAGGCCAGCGCGGGCCAGGTGGCGGCGGTGATCGCGATGGCGCTGCGCCTGATGGGCTACTCGCACTGGGTCATGTGGCAGATGACCGGCCTGTTCGAAAACGTGGGCACGATCCAGGACGGCATTCTCACGCTGACCAAGCCGCGCACGGTGGTGGACGCGCCGGATGCCCGGCCGCTGGTCGTGACGCAGGGCGGTATCGAGTTCCGCGACGTGGTTTTTGCCTACAAGGACGGTGGACGCCCGGTGGTTGACGGGCTGAACCTGCACATCCGGCCGGGTGAGCGTGTCGGCCTGATCGGTCGCTCGGGCGCGGGCAAGTCCACGCTGGTGAACCTGCTGCTGCGCTTCCACGACGTGCAGGCCGGCCGCATCCTGATCGACGGCCAGGACATCCGCCACGTGACGCAGGACAGCCTGCGCGCCGCCATCGGCATGGTCACGCAAGACACCTCGCTGCTGCACCGCTCGATGCGCGAGAACATCCTCTATGGTCGCCCCGACGCGACCGAGGAGGAGATGCGCGCGGCCGCGGCCAAGGCGCAGGCGAGCGACTTCATCGAGAACCTGACCGATCTCAAGGGCCGCAGCGGCTACGACGCGCAGGTGGGCGAGCGCGGCGTCAAGCTTTCCGGCGGGCAGCGCCAGCGCGTGGCGATCGCGCGCGTGATGCTCAAGGACGCGCCCATCCTGCTGCTGGACGAGGCCACCAGCGCGCTCGACAGCGAGGTCGAGGCCGCGATCCAGGACAGCCTGGACACACTGATGCAGGGCAAGACGGTGATCGCGATCGCGCACCGCCTCTCGACCATCGCCGCCATGGATCGCCTGATCGTGATGGACCAGGGCCGGATCGTGGAAGAGGGCACGCACCAGGCGCTGCTGGCCAGGGGCGGCATCTACGCCAAGCTCTGGGCGCACCAGAGCGGCGGCTTCCTGGCCGAGCAGCACGACCCGGCCACATAGCGGGCCGGGCTGGCGGGCAGCGCTCAGTTGAGCGCCATGCTCAGCTTGCGGCGGTAGCGCGAGACCAGCTCGGCCTGCGGGTCTTCCTGCATGGCCGCCTTGCCCGACAGCGCGATGCCGCCGCTGCTCTTGCCGGCCGCGGCCGGGTCGGCCTTGGGGGCGGGGGGCGTCATCAGCTCGAGCAGGCCGATGTAGGTCTTGCGCGGCGCCTCGTCGCCCCATTGCTTGTCGCGCATGATGATTTCCAGCAGTTCGTCGAGCGCGGCGGGCCACTCGCCGATGGCGACCAGCAGGCGGCTCTTGGCGAAGCGGGTGTCGAAATCGCGCTTGTTCTGGGCGATGAGTTCGTCGAACTGCTCCAGCGGCCATTGGCCGCGCGGGTCCTGGCCGACGAACTCGAGTGCGGCGAGCCAATGCGCGAGCGCCTCGAAGCGCAACTGCACCGGAATCTGCGCCAGCGCCGGGGCCAGCGCCTGGTGCGCGTCCTCGAAGAGGCCGTGCGAGATGTACTGCTTGACGAGTTCGAAGCGCAGGTCGTTGTTGTCGGGCGCCTGGGCCACGGCACGGGCGAGTTTGTCCAGGGCGTCGCCGGCGTCGGCGCCATCCTGGGCCAGCAACTGCTGGGCTTCTTCGGCTTCGGCCTGCGCGGCCAGCTCTTCCTCGCTGGGCAGGTGCTTGTCGAGGAAGGCCTTGATCTGACCCTCGGGCAGCGCGCCCATGAAGCCGTCCACGGGCTGGCCGCCCACGAGCAGCACGCAGGTCGGGATGCTGCGGATGCCGAAAGCGGCCGCGAGCTGCTGCTCCTGGTCGGAGTCGATCTTGGCCAGTTTGAAGCGGCCACTGTATTCGGTTTCGAGCTTTTCCAGGATCGGGCCGATCACCTTGCACGGACCACACCAGGGCGCCCAGAAATCGACCAGGACGGGGGTGTGCATCGAGGCGGCGATGACTTCGGCTTCAAAATTGGCGACGGTGACGTTGATCATGGCTTCGGGGCGGCGCGCGGCGCGGACAAAGGGGAAAACCGACAGGTCGGGGCACGGATCGTAAAATCAACACTGTACCGGAGTGTTGGCCTGGCGCGATGCCGGCCCGACGGCGGTTGTCTGCCGGGCGACGCGGGTCGCCGGCCCCCCATAGAAAGCCTTTTCCCATGAGTTCCATCCAGGTCGGCGTGGTCATGGGTTCCAGCAGCGACTGGGACACCATGCAGCACGCGGTGCAGATCCTCCAGGATTTCGGTGTCGCGCACGAGGCCCGGGTGGTCTCGGCCCACCGCATGCCCGATGACATGTTCGCCTATGCCGACGCCGCCCTGGGCCGGGGGCTCAAGGCGATCATCGCCGGTGCGGGTGGCGCGGCCCACCTGCCGGGCATGATCGCGGCCAAGACGGTGGTGCCGGTGCTGGGCGTGCCGGTGCAGTCCAGGGCGCTGTCCGGTGTCGATTCGCTGCATTCCATCGTCCAGATGCCCAAGGGCATTCCGGTGGCCACCTTCGCCATCGGCGCGGCCGGTGCGGCCAACGCGGCGCTGTTCGCCGTGGCCCTGCTGGCCAATGAAGACCCGGCCCTGCGCGAGAAGCTGCAGGCCTTCCGCACCGCGCAGACCGAGGCGGCGCGCGCCATGACGCTGCCCGTGTGAGTGCGATGAACGCTTTTCCCTTGTTGCCCGGTGCCGTCAACGACCGCGGCCAGCCCGTGACGCTGGGCGTGATGGGCGGCGGCCAGCTCGGCCGCATGTTCGTGCAGGCCGCGCAGGCCATGGGTTATGTCACCGTGGTGCTCGATCCCGATCCGGCCAGCCCGGCGGGCCTGGTCGCGCACCACCACGTCTGCACCGCTTACGACGACCCGCAGGGCCTGGCCGAGCTGGCCGGGCGCTGCGACGCCATCACCACCGAATTCGAGAACGTGCCGGCGCAGGCCCTGCGCGCCCTGGCGCAGCAAAGGCCCGTGGCACCGTCGGCCGACTGCGTGGCCGTGGCGCAGGACCGACTGCAGGAGAAGGCCCATTTCGTGCAATGCGCACCCATCAGTGGCGTGCATCCGGCGCCGCACGCGGCCATCGACAACCCGGCACAGCTCGCGGCGGTGCCCGAGGCGCTGCTGCCTGGCATCCTCAAGACCGCACGTCTGGGCTACGACGGCAAGGGTCAGGTGCGGGTGCGCACACGCGAGGAGTTGGCCGCGGCCTGGGCGCAGCTCGGTCGTGTCTCCTGCGTGCTGGAGAAGATGCTGCCGCTGCGCAGCGAGTGCTCGGTGCTGGTGGCGCGTGGTGCCGACGGCCAGGTGGTGACGTTCCCGGTGCAGAAGAACACGCACCACGACGGCATCCTGGCGATCACCGAGGTGCGCGAGGGCGCGGTGCCGGCCGAACTGGCCGCGCGTGCGCAGGCGAGCACGGTGGCGATTGCGCACCACCTGGGCTATGTGGGCGTGCTGTGTGTCGAGTACTTCGTGGTCGACGACGGCCGGGGCGGGCTCGATCTGGTGGTCAACGAGATGGCGCCGCGTCCGCACAACAGCGGGCACTACAGCCAGAATGCCTGCGACCTCTCGCAGTTCGAGGCGCAGGTGCGCGCCCTGGCCGGCCTGCCGCTCGCGGCGCCGCGCCAGCACAGCCCGACCATCATGATCAACCTGCTGGGCGATCTCTGGTTCAACCCCAACGGTGTGCGCGCGCAGGCCGCGGCGCAGCCGGTGTCGCCGCCCTGGGCCGAGGTGCTGGCCTTGCCGGGCACGCATCTGCACCTGTACGGCAAGCTCAGCGCGCGCCGGGGCCGCAAGATGGGGCACCTGAACATCACCGGCGAGACCTTTGGGCAGGTGCACGACACCGCCGCGCGTGCCCTGGCCCTGCTCGGGCTGCCACCCCTGGAATGAGCCGGCCATGGCGCTGATCCTGCCGGCGAGCGACCCGGCGGCCATCGAGGCCGCCGCGCGGCGGCTGGCCGAGGGCTCACTGGTGGGTCTGCCCACCGAGACGGTCTATGGCCTGGCTGCCGATGCGGCGCAGGCCGACGCGGTGCGCCGCATCTTCGCGGCCAAGGGCCGCCCGTCCGACCATCCGCTGATCGTGCACGTCGCGCCCGCCGATGGCGGCGACTGGCCGGCGGCGGTGGCCCCCTTCGCGCGCGAGCTGCCGGATTTCGCGCTGGCGCTGATGCGCGCCTTCTGGCCCGGCCCGCTCACGCTGATCCTGCCGCGCCGGCCCGAGGTGGCGGCGGTGGCGGCCGGCGGCCAGGATTCGGTCGGCCTGCGCTGTCCCTCGCATCCGGTCGCCCAGGCCGTGCTGCAGGCCGCGCGTCGGCTGGGCGTGCAGGGCGTGGCCGCGCCCAGTGCCAACCGCTTCGGTCGCGTCAGCCCGACCACGGCCGACCACGTGGCTGGGGAGTTCACCGCACTGTCCGACGATGAGCTGCTCGTCCTCGACGGCGGTGCCTGTCCGGTCGGCATCGAATCGACCATCGTCGACTGCTCGCGCGGCAGGCCGGTGCTGCTGCGTCCCGGCATGATCACACCGGCCGCGCTGGAAGCGGTCGCGGGGCTGCCGGTGCAAGGCCGCGACGAGGCCGCGCCCAAGGCATCGGGCACGCTCGAATCGCACTACGCGCCCAGTGCGAAGGTGCGCCTGATGGACGTGAAAGCGTTGCAGGCGGCGCTGGATGTGCTCGGCAAGGATGCACGCCACATCGCCATCTATGCGCGCACGCCGGTCAAGACCGCGTCGGGCGTGGTCGTGCGGCGCATGCCCGGCGATGCGGCCGAGGCCGCGCGCGCACTGTTCGCCGCCTTGCGCGAGCTGGATGCCACCGGCGTCCGGTTGATCTGGGTCGAGACACCGCCCGAGGGCGCCGAGTGGGATGGCGTGCGCGACCGGCTCAGCCGCGCGGCGGCCTGATCGTCATTTCAGGGCCGCCGCCCACTCGACCAGGGCGTCCAGTGCCGGGCGCGCCGCGCTGGCGTTGTCGTGGTTGACAAAGCCGATCACCACGTAGCGGCGGCCGTCGAGCGCGTTGACGTAGCCGGCGATGCCGCTGACGTCGCGCAGCGTGCCGGTCTTGAGCCAGGCGTTGCCGCGGACCAGGCTGTCGGCACGCTGACCGATGCGCGCGGCGGTGCCCTTGATGCCGGCGACCGAGAGCGACTGTACAAAGGCATCGCCGCGGGGATGGGCGGCCGCGTGGCGCAGCAGGTTGGCCAGGGCCTCGGGTGTGATGCGCTCGGTGCGCGAGAGCCCGGAGCCGTTGTCGAGTACCGGTGGGGCCAGCTTCACACCGAAGGTGCGCACCCACCAGTTGCGCAGCGTCTCGCGCGAGCGCTCGAAGCGCCCGGTGCGCACAGGCCGCAGCGAGCGGCCGCTGATGTCCGTGGCCGTGTCCAGGGCCAGCGGCGGCAGGCGCCCCAGCGTCAGGAACACCTGCTGCGCCATCACGTTGTTGCTCCACTGGTTGACGTCGGTGATGATGTCCGACAGGGGCAGCGAAAGCGCCTCGTGCAGCAGGTGCACGCCGGGTGGCGTCTGCCCGCTGCGCACACGGCCGGTGATGGCGCCGCCGCTGGCCCGCCACATGCCCTCGAACGCGCGCACGGCATAGCTGCCCGGGTCGTGGTAGGCCACGGACCAGGTGCGCTCGCCGCAGGCACCGGGGTAGCGGCCCTCGAAGCGGATGGCCTCGGGCCGGTCGAAGCGCGCGCCCAGCGCGGCGCGCCAGTCGCCACAGGCGCCCCGGGCCAGCGGCACCCGTGTGTCGATGGTCAGGCCTTCCATCGGGGGTTCGCTGCCCACGGTGGCCATGCCATTGGCGTGGTCGGGCGTGAAACGCAGGACGATGGACTTGAAATTGAACAGCAGCGCGTCGGGCGCGGCGTTGTAGGGGCGCAGGGCCTCGCCGTCGAAGGCGCCGGGGTCGTGCGCGGGCAGCTCGAAGGCGCTGTGGTCGAGCACCATGTCGCCGAGGATGACCTGGACGCCGCGCGCCTGCAGCGCGACGAAGGCCTCCTGCAGGCGCTCCAGCACCAGCTTGGGGTCGCCGTCGCCGCGCACGTACAGGTTGCCGTGCAGCGCGCCGCCCCGGACGCTGCCGTCGGTGTAGAAGCGCGTCTGCCAGGTGAAGTCCGGGCCCAGCAGGTCGATGGCCGCGTAGGTGGTGACCAGCTTCATCACCGAGGCCGGGTTGACCTCGGTCTGGGCGCGCAGGCGCAGCCGGTCGGGCTCGCGCGGATCGACCGGCACCACCAGCGCCGACAGCGCGGTGACCGGAATGCCGGCGCGTTGCAGGGCCTGGGCGACGTCGGCAGGCACGGGATCGTCCCTGACACGGGACGGCTGCGCACAGGCGGGCAGGGACAGCAGCCCGGCCAGGCCGAGACCGATGGCGAGGCGGCGCCCCCACCGTGCTGTTGAAATGCCCCGGATGACCATGGTCCGGATTATCGGTCCGGGGGCTCGCCGATAATCGACCCATGAACGAGCCCCTTCGCCTCCTGTGCATCGACGCCAGCACCGACGCCCTCTCGGTGGCGGTGGGTTCGGGCCTGCCCGGCGCAGCGGTGCAGGCCTATCAGGGGCCGGGGGCGGCCCAGGCCTCGACCACCTTGCTGCCCGTTATCCAGGGCCTGCTGGCGCAGACCGGTTGGCGCCTGGCCGAGCTCGATGCCATCGTGTTCGGGCGCGGGCCGGGCGCGTTCACCGGCCTGCGTACCGCCTGCGCGGTGGCACAGGGCCTGGCCTGGGGCGTGCGCAGCGAGCGCCACCCGGCGGGCCTGCCCGTGTTGCCGCTCGACACCCTGGCCGCCGTCGCCGAGGAAGGGCGCGAGCGCCGCCGCGCCGCCGGCCTGACCGTGCCCGACGCGGTCGTGGCCATGCTGGACGCGCGCATGGACGAGATCTATGTGGCGATCGAATCCGGTGACGGGCGGGCGATCGCAGAGCCGCGCCTGTGCGCGCCCGAGGCCATGGCCGCGCATGTGCAGGCGTGCGTGCCCGACGGCGCGACGGTGCTGCTGGCGGGCAATGTGTTCGACGCCTACGGCGACCGGCTGGCCGGGGTGCCGGGCGAGCGCCAGGTCGCCGTGCCGACCGCCGCCGCCCTGCTGCGCCTGGCGCCCGCCGCCTGGCACGCCGGCCGCGCGGTACCGGCGCACGAGGCCCTGCCGCTGTACGTGCGCGACAAGGTGGCGCGCACCACCGCCGAGCGGGAGGGCCGATGACCACGGTGGTTCGCCCCGTTCCGGTGGCCGGGGACCGTGCCCGGACCGGCGCGTGGCCGCTGCCGGACGAGGCGGTCGCCGGCGAGGGGCGGCGCCTGCGCTTCGTGCCGATGGGCGAGGCCGATCTGGACGCGGTCCACGAGATCGAGAAGCAGGCCCATTCCCACCCCTGGTCGCGCCGGCATTTCGCCGACTCCATCGCCGCCGGTCATCCGGCGGTGCTGCTGCTGGGCGAGGCCGATGCCGGCGGTCCGGACATCGTGCTGGGTTACCTGGTGGCCATGCCGGGCTTCGAGGAGGTCCACCTGCTCAACATCACCGTGGCCCCGGGCTACCGCCGCCAGGGCTTTGCGCGTCTGCTGCTCGACGCGCTGGTGCTGTGGTCGCGTGGGCAGGGGGCGCACCAGCTCTGGCTGGAGGTGCGCCAGAGCAACGCCCCCGCCCGGCACCTGTACGAGCGCTACGGCTTTGCCGAGGTGGCGGTGCGCAAGGGCTACTACCCTGTGTCGAGCCATCAGCGCGAGGACGCCATCGTGATGTGCCTGCCGCTGGACGGAGCGCGGCCATGAACTGGACCACCCGGCTCGATGCCCGCCAGCGCGCCATGCTGGCCGAAATGGGTGTGCAGGTGTGGGCCCCCGAGGCCAAGGCCGTGCCGGCGACCACCCCTGTCACCGCTGCTGTCGTCGAGCCGCCCGCCGCACCCATCCGATCCGAGGCGGCCGAAGTGCCGGCCCCCCGGGTGGCGCCACCGCCGGCAGCGCCGGCGCGTGAACCGCAGGCGCCTGCACCGGCCACCGCTGTCGTCGGTGCAGGGGCCGGGGCCGAAGAGCCGGCAGCGGAGGCGCCGGCCGTGTCCGCCGCCGGCGTGCTGTCCGACACCCGTGCCGGCCAGATCGCGGCCATGGACTGGGATGCGCTGCAGGCCAGCGTGGCCGCCTGCGAGGCCTGCGGCCTGTGCAAGACACGCCGCAACACCGTGTTCGGTGTCGGCGATCGGCAAGCCGACTGGATGGTCATCGGCGAGGCACCGGGCGAGCAGGAAGACCGCCAGGGCGAGCCGTTCGTGGGCGCTGCGGGCCAGTTGCTCGACCGCATGCTGCAGGCGACCGGGCACCGGCGCGATGGCGCCGGGGGGCAAGGGGTCTACGTGGCCAATGTGCTCAAGTGCCGCCCGCCCGCCAACCGCAACCCGCAGCCGCAGGAGGTCGTGCGCTGCGAACCCTATCTCATGCGGCAGGTGGCGCTGGTCAAGCCCAAGGTCATCCTGGCCATGGGGCGCTTTGCCGTGCAGTCCATCCTGCGCACCGACGAACCCATCGGCCGGCTGCGCGGGCGCGTGCACCACTACCAGGGCGTGCCGGTGATCGTCACCTACCACCCGGCCTACCTGCTGCGCAACCCGGCCGACAAGGCCAAGGCCTGGGCCGACCTCTGTCTGGCCATGGATACCGCGGCCAAGGCGGGTTGAACCGCCGAACTCAGACCTGCTTCGGCCAGAGCACCAGGGCGATGGCAGCGATCACCAGTGCCACGGCCGCCCAGTCCTGCCAGTGCAGCACCTCGCCGAGCCACCAGGCACCGCTGAACACGCCCAGCACGGGAATGAACATCACCGACAGTGTCGAGGCGATGGGGGGCAGGTCGCGTGCCAGGCTCAGCCAGGCCACCTGGGCGAAGGCGAACACCGCCAGCCCGTTGTAGACGATGGCGGACCAGACCGGCGGTGAAGGCCAATGCCAGTCGCTGCGCTCGAACATCACCGACAGCAGTGTCATCCACAAGGTGGTGATCAGGGTCATCCAGAAGCTGATGGCCAGGGTCGAGGCCGGGATGGTGGTGCGCCGCATCCGGTGCGTGCCGACGGCCCAGATGGCCGCGGCCAGCAGCATCATGGCCACGCCCAGCGGGCGACCGGTCAGGGCGGTGGCTTCGTGCCAGAGCAGCAGCACCACCCCCAGCGCGGCGGCGGCCACGCCGGCCCAGGCACGGGGGGCCAGGCGCTGGCTGAACCACAGGGCGCCGATCATGGCCGAGAACACCGGCATGGTATAGCCCAGGATGGCCGCCCGCCCGCTGGACAGCGACCGGATCGCCAGGATCGCCAGTGTGTGCCAGACCAGCATGTTCAGCACGGTCAGCACCAGCAGCTCGCGCCAGTATGGACGCGGGATGCGAAAGGACACGCCGCGCACGAGCAGCACAGCGGCCAGCACCGGCAGACCGAGCCACATGCTGATGGTGCGAAAGCTCAGCGGCGGGAAATCCGTGACCCCCAGCTTCATGATGGGCCAGTTGATGCCCCATACCAGGGTGAGCAGGACCAGGACGACCAGTTGCTGGCGGGTGAGCGTGTGCATGGAGCGCCATGCTAGCCGAGTCTGCTCCGGTGCGTGGTGCCCTTCCGTAGAATCGGCGGCATGACCTTCCTCGACATGCTGGGCGCGGCGCAGCGCCAGAACCAGTCCCTGCTCTGCGTCGGCCTGGACCCGGACCCGGCGCGCTTCCCGGCCGGCCTGCGCGGCGATGCCGGCCGCATCTACGATTTCTGTGCCGCCATCGTCGAGGCCACGGCCGATGCGGTGATCGCGTTCAAGCCGCAGATCGCGTATTTCGCGGCGCATCGCGCCGAGGACCAGCTCGAACGGTTGATCCGCCACATGCGCGCGGTGGCGCCCCGGGTGCCGGTGATCCTGGACGCCAAGCGCGGCGACATCGGCTCCACGGCCGAGCAGTACGCCATCGAGGCCTTCGAGCGCTACGGCGCCGACGCGGTGACGCTGTCGCCCTTCATGGGCTTCGACTCGGTGCAGCCCTACCTGAAGTACCACGGCAAGGGCGCCTTCCTGCTGTGCCGCACCTCCAATCCCGGCGGCGACGACCTGCAGAACCAGCGGCTGGCCGGGGTGGACGGCCAGCCGCGGGTGTATGAGCACCTGGCGCGGCTGGCGCAGGGGCCCTGGAACCTCAACGGCCAGCTCGGCCTGGTGGTGGGCGCGACCTACCCGGCCGAGATCGAGCGGGTGCGCGAACTGGCGCCCACGCTGCCGCTGCTCATCCCCGGCGTGGGGGCGCAGGGCGGTGACGCCCACGCCACGGTCCGGGCCGGCTACCGCGAGCGCGACGGGGTGGCGAGCGGACCCATCGTCGTCAATTCGTCGCGCGCCATCCTGTACGCCTCGGCGGGCGACGATTACGCCGCCGCCGCGCGCGCCGAGGCCTTGCGCACGCGCGCCCTGCTCGAGGCCGCGCGCGGCTGAGCGGGCCGGGGCGCGCCGGCCCCGTCGTGGTCCAGGCGGTGCAGGTCGCGGGCGAAGGCCAGCAGGGCCAGCCCGGGGGCCGGCGCCTGCAGGGCCTCGTGCAATGGCCTCATCCAGCGGGGCGAGGGTGTGGCGTCCGGCCCGGGCGGGGTGAGCCTCCGGTCCGCCGCCTGCCAGTAGGTGCGCCAGGTGGCGACGAAGGGGGCGGGCAGCCAGGACGCGTGCTGGTCGAGCACGGCGAGCAGCCGGGCCAGGGCCGCGCGGCTGTGGTGCACGAAGGCGGCCGCGGCCAGGGCATCGGCATCCAGGGCCAGGTGTGCGAGGTTGGCCTGCAGCGTGCCCAGACATGCCCACGCGACGGTCCGAAAGGCCTGTCGGGGGTCGGTGCCGGGATCGGTGGCCGCGGGGGCGGGCTGCTGGACGGTGGGCCCACGTCCCAGGAACAGGGCCAGCCCGCGCTGGGCCTTGCTCCGGTCGGACGGCATGAGCCACAGGCCGGGCCGCACCGGGTCGTTGTCGGTCGGCCAGGCCAGTGACAGCGCCAGCTCGTACAGGGCGTGTGCCGGCCCATCCACGAGCTCGAGTTCCAGTTCCAGCAAGGGCTCGCGCCGGGTCGCGGTGCCCCTGCTGGCCATGATGTGGCCCTGGTCCAGGGCCAGCTCGATCCGCGCGCCAGCGTGCTCCAGATGCCAGGCGCGGCGCGTGAAGTCGGTGCGGAACACCGGCGCCAGCTCGTCGGCCAGGGCCGCCAGGGTCGTGGCCAGCGGGTGCTCGCCCAGCAGGGCCGGAAAGTCGGGCTGGCCGGGTCGCGTCGGCCCTTCCCATTCACCCCGCACCGAGAGGCCGCCGATGGAGGTGCCCGCCGTCTTGACGGTCAGCAGCGTGGAACGGCCGATGCGGCGCTCGCGCACCGCAAGACCGCGCGCCATGAGGTCCAGGGCTGGCGTATCCACATAGGTGTTGCGCAGGCGCCGGGGGCGCGGGCGCTGCCCGCCCAGCAGGGGGTGGGCGAGCAGGGCGGGCAGGGTCTCGGGCCGCAGCAGGAGCTTGAGTTCAGTTTCTTGTGCCATGGTGTTGCGCCCGCAAGGCAGCCCATACAATGAGCTAATCCATTGTCCCAATGTCTGCACCGCGGGCCGACTGTCTATCATCATCGTCCATGCAATTACATCGGAAACTGGCCATCTTTACCGGCATCGCCATGGTGGCGGCGTCTTCATGGGCCCAGGATTCGGGCGCTTCGATCAGCGGTGATGACGAGGAGGGCTACCTGATCGGTGCCTCCGTGGCCAGCGCGATCGGTTTCATCGGCAGCGCCAAGGCCAATGTCGACTTCAAGCCCATGTTCTCGTTCCAGTTGGGGCCGGTGCGGGTGTCGCGCTCGCGCGCCAATACCTTGCTCCACTCCGGACGCAAGGCCTACGAAACCGGTCTGAGCACCGATTTGCTGCGGCACGAGGGATTCTCGCTGGGGGCCTCGTTGCGATGGGACAACGGGCGCCATATCGAACACGACCCGCGCTGGGCCGATCTGGAGGATGTGCCCAGCACCGCGCGGGTGCGACTGTCCGCCCGCTGGACCATGACGCCGCACTGGACGGTTTCGCTCAGCGGCGACAAGGACGTGATGGGGCGTGGCGGTGGTGTGCGCGTGAACACCAGCGTGGGCTACCGCCACGTGCTCTCAGAAAGAACCTTCTGGGATTTCACGCTGTCGGCAGGGGGCGGCAATCGCACGTTCATGGGGACCACCTACGGTGTACCGGCGCTGGCGGCGGCCACGGCCGGTGTCGATGCCTACGCACCCGGAGGCGGCCTCGAGAGCATCCAGCTCGGTGCAGATCTGGCCCATTCCCTGAGCCGCCACTGGGTCCTGTTCGGTGGTGTGACACTGGGACGGATCGCCGGCCCGGCCCGCAACAGCCCGCTGATCGACCGCGTCTCCACCTGGGGCGCGACGCTGGGCCTGGCCTGGCGCGGGGGGTTCTGAGCGCCTTCAGCGGCGCAGGGGCGCGATCAGGTAACGGCCGGTGTGGCTGGCCTCGCAGGCGGCGATCTGTTCGGGCGTTCCCTGGGCCACCACGGTGCCGCCGCCGGCACCCCCTTCGGGACCCATGTCGATCACCCAGTCGGCGGTCTTGATGACATCCAGGTTGTGCTCGATGATCACGATGGTGTTGCCGGCATCGCGCAACTGGTGCAGCACCCTGAGCAGCAGCTCGATGTCGGCAAAGTGCAGGCCGGTGGTGGGTTCGTCCAGGATGTAGAGCGTGCGGCCGGTGTCGCGTTTGGACAGCTCCTGGGCGAGTTTGACGCGCTGTGCCTCGCCGCCCGACAGGGTGGTGGCGCTCTGGCCCAGACGGATGTAGCTCAGGCCCACGTCCAGCAGGGTCTGCAGCTTGCGGTGCAGCGTGGGCACGGCGGCAAAGAATTCTGCCGCCTGCTCGACTGTCATGTCCAGGATCTGGGCGATGTTGCGGCCCTTGTACTGGACTTCCAGGGTTTCGCGGTTGTAGCGCTGGCCGTGGCAGACCTCGCAGGGCACGTAGACGTCGGGCAGGAAATGCATCTCGACCTTGACCACACCGTCGCCCTGGCAGGCCTCGCAGCGCCCGCCGGCCACGTTGAACGAGAAACGTCCGGGTCCGTAGCCGCGCTCGCGCGCCGCGGGCACCTCGGCCATCAGTTCGCGGATACCGGTGAACAGGCCGGTGTAGGTGGCCGGATTGCTGCGCGGCGTGCGCCCGATGGGTGACTGGTCGACGCTGATGACCTTGTCGAAGTGCTCCAGGCCCTCGATTGCTTCGTGCGGGGCGGGTTCCTCGTGAGCGCGGTACAGGTGGCGTGCCACGGCCGCGTACAGCGTGTCGTTGACCAGGGTCGATTTGCCCGAGCCCGAGACGCCGGTCACGCAGGTCAGCAGGCCGACCGGAAAGTCCACCGTCACCCCGCGCAGGTTGTGGCCCGTGGCGTTGACGACGCGGATCGCCAGCAGCCCCGGATCGGCCGGGGGCGGCGCTTCTGCCGCGGATCTGGCGGTGGCGGCAAACGCGGCTGCCCGTGGCGCCGGCCGGCCCGCAGCGGGGGCCGGGCGTGCCGGCATGGCGGGTTGCCATGGCGTGCGCCGGGCCGGCACCCCGATGCGCCGGGTGCCGCTGAGGTACTGACCGGTCAGCGAGTCCGGATGGGCCATGACTTCGGCCGGCGTGCCGGCGGCCATGACCTGCCCGCCATGCACGCCGGCGCCGGGGCCGATGTCGACGCAGAAATCGGCGGCGCGGATCATGTCTTCGTCGTGCTCGACCACCAGCACGGTGTTGCCCAGGTTGCGCAGGTGCTGCAGCGTGGCGATCAGGCGGTCGTTGTCGCGCTGGTGCAGCCCGATGCTGGGCTCGTCGAGCACGTACATCACGCCCGAGAGGCCCGAGCCGATCTGGCTGGCCAGGCGGATGCGCTGCGCTTCGCCACCCGAGAGCGTGTCGGCGCTGCGGTCCAGGCTCAGGTAGTTCAGGCCCACGTCGTTGAGGAACTTCAGCCGCTGGCGGATTTCATTGATCACGCGCGCGGCGATCTCGGCCTTGGCGCCGCGCAGTTCCAGGCGCTGGAAGTAGTCCAGCGCCTCGCCCAGCGTGATGTGGCTGACGCGGTAGATGGGTGCGCGCTGCTCGCCCTCGCCGATGAAGACGTGGCGTGCGTCCTTGCGCAGGCGGGTGCCTTCGCACTCGGGGCAGGGCTGTGTGGCACGGTAGCGCGAGAGCTCCTCGCGCACGGTGGCCGAATCGGTCTCGCGCCAGCGGCGCTCGAAGTTGCGGATGATGCCCTCGAACGGGTGCTTCTTGGTGACCTTTTTGCCGGCACGCTCGCCCGAGGCCATGGCATAGCTGAACCTGATCTCCTCCTCGCCTGAGCCGTGCAGCAGCACCTCGCGCACCTGGGCTGGCAGCGCCTCCCAGGGGGTGTCGGGGTCGAAGCGGTAGTGCGCGGCCAGGCTTTCGATGATCGCGAAGTAGTAGCCGTTGCGCCGGTCCCAACCCTTGATCGCGCCGCTGGCCAGGCTCAGCGAGGGAAAGGTGACGATGCGTGCCGGGTCGAAGAAGTCGGTGTGGCCCAGGCCATCGCAGGCCGGGCAGGCGCCCTGGGGCGAGTTGAACGAGAACAGCCGCGGTTCCAGTTCGCCCACGCTGTGGTTGCACACCGGGCAGGCGTAGCGCGAGGAGAACGGGATTTCCTGCCCGCTGTCCATGTCCAGCGCGATGGCGCGGCCTCCCGCCAGTTGCAGCGCGGCCTCGAAGCTCTCGGCCAGGCGTTGCCGCAGCGGGTTGCTGGACCCCCACGCTCCACCGCTGCGCGGGTCGCTGCCCCCCGCGGGGGCTGCCCCGCCTTGGGACGGCCCGGCGGCGGGGCGGTTGGCCTCATCGCCGTCTTCGTGTGGGCGCACCCTGACGCGGTCGATCACCACGTCGATGTCGTGCTTCTCGGTCTTCTTGAGTGCCGGCAGCGCCTCGGCCTCGACGACATCCTGGCCGATGCGGAAGCGCACGTAGCCCCGGGCCTGCATCTCGGCGAAGAGTTCGGCGAACTCGCCCTTGCGCTCGCGCGCCACCGGCGCCAGGATCATCAGCCGCGTGCCCTCGGGCAGGGCCAGCACGGTATCGACCATCTGCGCCACGCTCTGCGCCGCCAGCGGCAGGTCGTGCTCGGGGCAATAGGGGGTGCCGGCGCGCGCGTACAGCAGGCGCAGGTAGTCGTGGATCTCGGTGACCGTGCCCACGGTGGAGCGCGGGTTGTGGCTGGTGGCCTTCTGCTCGATGGCGATGGCTGGCGACAGGCCCTCGATCAGGTCCACGTCGGGCTTGTCCATGATCTGCAGGAACTGGCGCGCATAGGCCGAGAGGCTCTCCACATAGCGGCGCTGGCCCTCGGCATACAGCGTGTCGAATGCCAGGCTGGACTTGCCCGAGCCCGACAGCCCGGTGATCACCACCAGGGCGTTCTTCGGGATGTCCAGGTCGATGTTCTTGAGGTTGTGCGTGCGCGCGCCGCGCACCGCGAGGGTGGCACTGGCTGGGATGGCGGCGGGAGGCAAAGAGGCGGCTTTCAAGGTGGTATCGGTCGATCGGGCCCCCCGGCGGCATCCGTTGGGCAACCCAGCATGATAAGCCGGTCGCCGCGGCGGAGGCGGCCGATACAATGCGCGCAATCCCGGCGCGGCCCTGCGCCTGCCCAGGTCCGCCGGCCGCCTGTCACGTCATTTTCCGTTTCCCTCCCCACATGAGCGCCACCCTGTCCTGGACCGAAGCGGTCATCCTGGGGCTTGTCCAGGGCCTGACCGAGTTCCTGCCGGTTTCGTCCAGCGCGCACCTGCGCATCATCGGCCCGCTGCTGCCCTCGGGGGGCGATCCGGGCGCGGCCTTCACCGCCATCACGCAGATCGGCACCGAGGCGGCCGTGCTGCTGTACTTCCGCCACGACATCTGGCGCATCGCCATGGCCTGGCTGCGCTCGCTCGCCGCTCCGGGCCGGCAGACGCCCGACAGCCGCATGGGCTGGCTGATCATTATCGGCACGCTGCCGATCGCCATCCTGGGTCTGGTGTTCAAGGACGCCATCGAGACCTCGCTGCGTCACCTGCAGATCACGGCCACCATGCTGATCGTGTTCGCGCTGATCCTGGCCTTTGCCGACCGCTGGGGACGCAAGCAGCGCAGCCTGGTGCAACTGGGCTGGACGCACGGCCTGCTGTTCGGCTTCGCGCAAGCCATGGCGCTGATCCCGGGGGTCTCGCGCTCGGGCGGCACCATCACCGCCGGGCTGCTCATGGGCTACACGCGCGAGGCGGCCGCGCGCTACTCCTTCCTGCTGGCGATTCCGGCGGTGCTGGCCTCGGGCTTCTACCAGCTCTACAGGAGTTGGGGCGCCGACAGCGCTCCGCCGGCGGGCCCGACGGCGCTGGCCACGCTGGTGGCCTTCGGCGTGGGCTACGCGGTGATCGTGTGGTTCCTGCGCCTGGTGTCCACACGCGGCTACATGCCGTTCGTGGTGTACCGGCTGGCGCTGGGCGCCAGCGTGCTGGCCCTGCTGGCCGTGGGCATTCTGGCGCCCCTGTGACAGGGTGTGCGGCCGTGTCCGACAATACGCCTTTCCGTTTCTTTCCCCCGAGCGCTGGCGCGGGTAGCGAATCCCGCCGCCGGCCGTGAGCATGCCGTCCTCCCCTGTTTCATCCCCCGATCCCCAGGCCACCGCCGCGCGCATGACGCCGGACGAGCGGCGCGCCAGTGCCTCGCTGGCGCTGGTGTTCGCGCTGCGCATGCTGGGCCTGTTCATCGTGCTGCCGGTGTTCGCGCTGGAGGCGGCGCGTCTGCCCGGCGGCGACGACCCGGCGCGCGTCGGCTTCGCCATGGGCCTGTACGGGTTGACGCAGGCCTTCCTGCAGATGCCGTTCGGCCTCGCCTCCGACCGCTTCGGACGCAAACGGGTCATCCTCGCGGGCCTGGCCGTGTTCGCGCTGGGCAGTGGCGTGGCCGCCTGGGCGCCCGATCTGACCTGGCTGGCCATCGGTCGCGCGCTGCAGGGCGCGGGTGCGATCTCGGCGGCGGTCACGGCCTTTCTGGCCGACGTCACGCGCGACGCGGTGCGCACCAAGGCCATGGCCATCGTGGGCGCCAGCATCGCGCTGATGTTCGCCCTGTCGCTGGTGCTTGCCCCCCTGCTGGCGGCCTGGATCGGCCTGTCGGGCATCTTCGCGATGACCGCCACGCTGGCCTTGCTGGCCATGGCGGTCGTGGCCTGGGTGGCGCCGCCCGAGCCGCGCGAGCACCGGGGCGATCCGGTGCGCGGCAGCGGCCTGGTCGAGGTGCTGCGCCACGCCGGCCTGCTGCGCCTGAACCTGGGGGTGTTCGTGCTGCACGCGGTGCAACTGGCCATGTGGATGGCCGTGCCGGCCATGCTGGTCGCCGCCGGCCTGGACAAGGCCGGGCACTGGCAGGTCTATCTGCCGGCGGTGGCCGCCTCGCTGCTGGTCATGGGTGGCGTGCTGTTCCCGATGGAGCGCCGCGGCCGGTTGCGTGAGGCCTTCCTCATCGCCATCGGCCTGGTCCTGCTCGTGCAACTGGGCCTGTGGCTGCTGGCCGGTGAGCAGCCCGGCCTGTGGGCGCTGGGGCTGCTGCTGTTCGTGTTCTTCGTCGGCTTCAACACGCTGGAGGCCACCCAGCCCAGCCTGGTCTCGAGGCTGGCGCCGGCCTACGCGCGCGGCGCGGCGCTGGGGATCTACAACACCCTGCAGTCGGTTGGATTTTTCGTCGGCGGCGCGGCCGGCGGCTGGCTGGTGCGCGCCCATGGTGCCTCGGGGCTCTTCATGGCTTGTGCCGCGCTGACCCTGTTGTGGCTGCTCGTGGCCTGGCCGATGCAGGCCCCGGCGCGGACCGGCGCAGCGGGGTCGGGCCACTGAGCCGGCACCGGGCGCGGCAAGGCACCCGCAACGACGGACGACGGGCGGGCTTCAGTGCCCGTCGGTGGCCGGGGGCGGTGCGCTGCGGGGGCGGGCGGTCGCTTGCCGGAGCATCATCTCCGCGCGGGTGCCGTAGAGCGGCCGACTGATCATGCGCGAAATCAGGCTGGCGAGCAT
>NZ_JAQVEJ010000190.1 GCF_028698005.1 Hydrogenophaga sp. | reverse complement strand
AGGCGACCGGCATGGCCGCGCACAGCGTGCCACTCAAGGACATGGAGACGGCGCTGATCCGCCAGGCGGTCGATGACGCACGCGGCAACGTGATGGAAGCCGCGCGTGCGCTGGGCATCAGCCGGGCGACGGTGTACCGCAAGCTGGCTCAGGGTTCGCGACGGACTTCGATGTAGCTGCGGATCGCCCAGATCGCCTCCTGCGTGAGCGTGCCTTCGAACGGCGGCATGTACACGCGGCCGTCGCGCACACGTCCGCGGCGCACGGTGGCGGTGAAATAGTCGTCCATTTCCTGGAAGCAGGCATCCTTTTGCGCCGGGTCCTTCATGCCGGCGCAGTCACCATCGAACATGCGCAGATCGGGCGCGATCCCCCCCGAGATGGCTTCGAGGCCGTGGCAGCGCGCGCAGTTCTGGTTGTAGGCCGAGGCACCGATGCGAACGGCCTCGCCGCGCGCCGGGTTGGCGGGGCCGTAGGGGTTGGCATCGAGCCATTTTTCGCCCAGTTGCGGCAGGCTGCTGGTGTCCACCGCCTGCGGCGCCATGTCGCCATGGGCCATGACGCTGGCCGCGATGGCGGCCATGGCGGAAAAGGCCAGCACGCCGTGCAGGGTTCGCTTGAGCCGGGAGGTCGGGGAAATCATGGGTCTTGTCTCCATCTTCAAAGGCATCGGGAAAAGGGTTGCGCAGCGGTGGTCTGCAAAAAGCTTGCCATCCGGCGGCGGCGAGCGCTGTACCAGCGCGGGTGGAACACGGTGCAGCACACTGCTCCAAATTGCATCAGTCGGACCCGCCCACGTGTCCCATCGCGCCGCCATGCACGACGCTGCAAGGGAGCCTGCCTAGGGTTTTTCTCTATGGCCGATGATTTGCTTGGAGCAGTCTGCGCCGTCACGGCACAAACTGTTCCAACTCGATGCGGTACCGCTGTTGATGCCCATCGCCGATGCGAAGACAATTGCATGAGCGACCGAGACAATCAGACAAACCCCAGGTTTCAGCGCGATTCGATGCCGGACGCATCGTGGCCCCTGAACGACTGGGTGGGTCTTCACCAGGGCCCAGGAGACACCATGACCGCCGCGACGACACATCCCCCGGGCCAGTCCGCACCAGGTGCGCATGCCATGCCGAGCCTCTCGCCGGCCGACCTGATCGATCAGGCGCACCAGCGCTCGGCCGCCTTCGGCCTGCGGGAAAACGACCAGCCCGACCTCTCCATCCCGCTCCGGGGCGAGCTGCGCGACGCGCTGGACGAGAACCGCTTCCTGTTCCAGCACGCGGCGCCGGTCATGGAGACGCTGTACGAACAGATCGTCAACACCCACAGCATGGTGCTGCTGACGTCGGCACGGGGCATGGTGCTGCACTCGCTGGGCGACACCGACTTCCTGGACAAGGCCTCGCGCGTGGCGCTGACCACCGGCGCCGACTGGTCGGAGCAGAGCAAGGGCACGAACGCCGTCGGCACCGCCCTGTCGGAGCAGGAGGCCCTCACCGTCCACGGCAGCCAGCACTACCTCAACGCCACCAAGTTCCTCACCTGCTCCTGCGCGCCGATCTTCGATCCCTACGGCCAGGTGATCGGCGCGCTGGACGTGAGCGGGGACCAGCGCAGCTTCCACCAGCACACGCTGGCGCTGGTGCGCATGTCGGCGCAGATGATCGAGAACCACATGTTCGCGGACATCTTCCCCAAGGCGATCCGCATCCATTTCCACACGCGCTCGGAGTTCCTCGGCACGCTGGTCGAGGGCATCGTGGTGTTTTCGCCCGAAGGGCGTTTCATCTCGGCCAACCGCAGCGCGCAGTTCCAGATCGGCCTGCCTTTTTCGGCGCTGAAGGCGCATACGTTCTCATCCCTGTTCGGCATCCCGATCACCTCGCTGATCGAGCTGTTCAGCGGCGCCGTGCCCACGCCCAAGCAACTGGTGCTGCACAACGGCGTCACGGTCTGGTGCCGCGCCACGCTCAAGAGCCCGGTGACCTGGGCGGCCGGCGGCGGCGAGTCGGCCGCGGCGAGCGTCGTGGAGGAAGCGCCACCCCGGCCCGCGCCGCCCCGCAGGCGGCACATGTCCACGCTGCAGTACCTCGACACCGGGGATCCGCAACTCGCCTCGGTGATCCACAAGCTGCGCATGGTCGCGGGCAAGGACATCCCGGTCATGATCCTGGGCGAGACCGGCACCGGCAAGGACCTGCTGGCCCAGGCCATCCACGGCGACTCGCCGCGCGCCGGCCAGCCCTTCGTGCCGGTCAACTGCGCCTCCATCCCCGAAACCCTGATCGAGTCCGAGCTCTTCGGCTACGAGGAAGGCGCCTTCACCGGCGCCCGCAAGAAAGGCGCGGTCGGCAAGATCCTGCAAGCCAACGGCGGCACGCTGTTCCTCGACGAGATCGGCGACATGCCCAGGCACCTGCAGGCACGCCTGCTGCGCGTGCTGCAGGAGCGGCGCGTCAGTCCGCTGGGCGCAGGCAAGGAAGTGGACGTGGACATCGCCGTGGTCTGCGCCACGCACAAGAACCTCAAGGACATGATCGCGCGCGGCGATTTCCGCGAAGACCTCTACTACCGCCTCAACGGCCTGGTGGTGCGCCTGCCGGCGCTGCGCGAGCGGACCGACTTCGAGCTGGTGGTGCGCAAGATCCTCAAGAGCCTGTGCGAGAACGGCCAGAACGTCGGCCTCTCGCCCGAGGTGCTGGACCTGTTCAAGCGCTACCACTGGCCGGGCAACTTCCGCCAATTGCACAACCTGCTACGCACGGCGGTGGTCATGGTCGGCTGCAGCGGCAGCATCGAGGTCGCGCACCTGCCCGACGACTTCCTGGAGGAGCTGCAGCTCACACCCCCGAGCCACCCCATGCCCATGCCCGCCGGCGCCCAGAGCCTGCCTCCGCTGGTGACCCTGCCCACCACGCCCGCCGAGATGCAGGCGGCCGGCCAGGCCGACGGCCTGAGCCTGCAGGACGTGACCCTGACCGCCATGGCGCAGATGCTGCGCCTGCACAAGGGCAATGTATCGGCCGCAGCCAAGGCGCTGGGCGTGTCGCGCAACACCATCTACCGCAAGAAGGACCTGCTACCGCCCGACGTCCTCCGCGACTGACTCCGCACCTGAGGGCGGCGCCTCGCCGCCATCCATCCACAGCGGCTCCAGCTCGCGCCAGGCACGCATCACGTTGAACGCCTGCCGCTCGCGGTACCCCGCCCAGCCCGCGTAGGATGCCATGGGCAGCAGCCCGGCTTCCTGGGGCAGGCGGCCGGCGTTCATGGCCTGCCACACACCGTCGTGCAGGCTTCCGAGGTATTGCCGTGTGGCCGCCAGCGCCGGGGGCGTGCCTTCCCCGTCCGCGGCGGTCGACCAGGTGGCGCCGATCAGGTGCCGCACCGGCCATGCCTCGATCCGGTCCAGGGCCCGTAGCCAGCCGCGCAAGGAGCCTTGCGCCAGCTCGGGCAGGCGCCGCCCGTAGACCAGCCCGCCCGCCCAGAGCACGCCCGACGCCGCGTCCCAGAGCAACAGATCGCCCTCGGTGTGCGCCAGCACCACGTCCAGCACTTGCAGCGTCCGGCTGCCGACGCGCAGTGTCGAACCCGCCGACACCTCGGTATCGGGCCACACGATGCGCGTGCCGGCCATGGCATCGGCACCGGCCCGCTCGACCAGGCTGCGCAGGCAGTCGGGGCAGCGCCGACGCATGGCCCCGATGGTGGGGCCGCTGGCGGCGATGCGGACCTCGCCTCGGGCCTGCGCGTCGGCGAAGGCCGAGTTGCCCAGCACGTTCTCGGCATGGGCATGGGTGTTGACCACCCCGACGACGCGCGCGCCGAAGCGGCAGCGCAGCGACTGCCGAACCCGCAGACCATGCCGGTGGCTCGGGCCCGGATCGATGACCAGCGCCTCGCCGCCGTCGATGACGGCCGTGGTCGGCGCCACGTGGCCGCCGTTGCGCTCGTCCACCTCGGCCTCGCGTGCCGGCAGCCACACCCACACCGCCGGCGCCACCTCGCGCCAGGGGACGTCGGGCCCACCGGACACGTCGCCGCAGGGCCCCGCACCCGCCAACGGCGCCGGCGCCGCGGCACAGGCGGCCAGCAGCCCGGCGCACGCGGCCATGAGAAAGCGGCGGACGCCCGCCGGCAAGCCTTGCATCACTGGCACTGTTATTGCCTCGAAGACGACCTCACAGGAGACACAAGATGCATGCCAAGCGATACGACCGCCTCACCGTGCTGCTGCACTGGCTGATGGCCGCCCTCATCCTGGCCCAGATCGGCCTCGGCCTGTGGATGGTCGACCTGCCCAAGGACGACAGCGGCCAGCGCGCCGGCTGGTTCAACGTGCACAAGTCCGTCGGCATGGTGCTTCTGCTGCTGATCGCGCTGCGCATCGCCTGGCTGCCCTGGCGGCCACGCGTGGCGCCGGCCACCCGTGGATGGCAGCACCGGGCCGCAGGCGCCGGCCATGCCCTGTTGTACCTGCTGATGCTGATCGTCCCGCTGTCGGGCTTTCTCGGTTCGGTGTTCTCCCGCTACCCGATCCGCTTCATGGGCATCCGGCTGCCCCGGCTTGCCGCGCCCTGGGACGCGGCCAAGGAGGTGCTCAGCGTGGTTCACCTGGTGTCCGTCTACACCCTGATGGCCATGGTGATCTTGCATCTACTGGCCTTCGCCTACCACCAGTTCGTCCTCAAGGACCGGCTCCTCATGCGCATGCGCTGATGGCGTCCGCGCCACCGGTGTCCAGGCTGTTTCGATTTGGGACAGGTGTTGCCCATCTGAACGGCTGCAGATCGAAAACGGCCGTCCCCACGCCACTTTCGCACTGGCATGTGCTTTGCAAAGCAGGGCCGTGGCGATCCACGCCGCAACGATGAGTCCACCCGTCACCGAGGAGCCAACATGAGAAAACACCCCATCCGCCGCCACCATCGCCTGGGCACGCTGGCGCTCGCCGCCACCGCCGCGCTGCTGGCCGGCGGCGCCCACGCCGCCAAGCCGGTCAGTTGGGAAGACATCG